>DAOWCM010000378.1 GCA_030639555.1 Candidatus Eiseniibacteriota bacterium
CTGTGAAACTAGGGCAACGTACTCTCACGATTGCGTAACGGCTTTGTCAGTTGTCCGAACTGTAGACTGGAGGGGCTATGGTCACGGAGCTGAAAGGGCTGGATACCGGGACAACGGCAACCGGGCTTGAACGCACCGAGGTCATCCAGGTATATGAAGAGGTGTTTGGCGGGCGCAGACGGCGGTTTCCCAATAACTTTTTCCAGGGTGAGACGGGCCGCGCACGCGCCGCGATCATTACGAGGTACCTGCTCGAGGACAAGCTCAGCATCGCGGTAGTGGACATCCCGCGCACGATTCACAAGAAGCTGTTCTACGAGAACGGCCTCACCTGGATGCTGGGAAGCTGCTTTGACTGGTCGCCGTACAAGGCGATCGACAATGCCTACCCGAACCGATTCCACAAGTGGCAGTTCAATGTCAAGGGCATGTGGCAGGGCCCCGATCGGTTCAAGCTCGCCGCCGAGGCGACTCGCTGGATGATCGAGGAGGTCGAGGGTGTCGCCGTCGGCGACATCCCGCAGAGGATATCGGCCACCACGTTCGGCAAGCACAACCTGCGTGGGATGCTCTCCGTGTGCTTCAGGGGTTCCTTCTTCAGAGCGATCGAGAACGCCTATCCCGGGCGATTCCATCCCTGGGAGTTTCGCAACGTGCCCAAGAACTTCTGGCAGGGCGAGCAGGGTCTCGGGAACGCGCGCAGGGCCACGCGCTGGCTCTGTGAGGAGAGGCTCGGCGTTCCCAGAGAGCGCGTGTTCCAGGATGTGACGTACCACCTCTTCAGAGAACACGGTCTCGGAGGGATGCTGACCGGGTGCTTCTCCGGGTCCTCCATCCAGGCGCTGCACAATGCCTACCCGGACCTGATGGTTCCCAAGCACCCGAAGCGGAAACCGAGGCGCAGACGCACCATCGAGACAGTGAAGCTGACCGAGCATTGATACGTGCTGTATAGAGCTTAGTTCGGTTCGAGGGCGGCCGGTTCGCGATTGCGGACCGGCCGCTTCGCTGCTGCAGGGCTTGCCGCTTCGCTGCTGCAGGCCGCGGCCGTTCGGGCGGGCGCGCTTGACTTCGCGACGCGCGTGCTCTAGCATTCAGCCACTGACCGGCCGGGGAGACCCGCCGGTGCACGAGGGACTGACTCGAAACCGGAGGACGAGGGTGACGAACCTCGACGCCAGGCGACTGAGAGCGTTGCTCGACGGGTTCCCGCGCACGAAGGTGGCCATCCTGGGCGACATCATGCTCGACCGATACGTGTGGGGCGACGTGAACAGGATCTCGCAGGAGGCCCCGGTGCCGATAGTCGAGGTCCGGGAGGAAAGCGCCAGGTTCGGCGCGGCCGCAAACGTCGCGGAGAACGTCGCTTCGCTGGGGGCGCGCGCGACGCTCGTGGGTGTCGTCGGGGACGACGACGCGGGGCGCGAGCTGCTCTCGCTCCTGATCGGCAGAGGTGTCGACATCGAGTCTGTTGTAACCGAGCCGGGCCGGCCGACGACGACGAAGCTGCGCGTGATCGCCCAGAGCCAGCAGGTGGTCAGGGCGGACAGCGAGGTGACGACCGACGTAGCCGGCGAGGTGGAAGCTCGGATTCTTGACGGGGTCAGGAAAGCCACAGCGGATTGTGACGTGCTGATCGTCTCGGATTACGGCAAGGGCGTAGTCACGGGGACGACGATCGCCGCCGCGATATCCGCGGCGCGGGATCTGGGGAAGATGGTCTGCGTCGACCCCAAGGAGTCGCACTTCGCGAGCTACGTGGGCGTCACTGCGATCACGCCGAATCAGAGGGAGGCGGGAGCCGCGGTCGGGGCCACTATCACTGATGAGGACACGCTGCTCGCTGTAGGGTGGAAACTTCTGAAGCAGCTCGAGGCCGAGTGCGTCGTCATCACGAGAGGCGAGCACGGCATGTCGCTCTTCATGTCGGGCGGAGAGCTTGTGCATCTTCCTACGGTCGGCCGGGAGGTCTTCGACGTGACGGGCGCGGGCGACACCGTCGTCAGCGCTCTGGCCGTCGCCTTGGCGGCCGGCGCATCCATGGAGGAGGCAGCGATCGTGGCCAACCATGCGGCCGGTCTTGTCATCAGGGAGGTCGGGACCGCTTCCGTCGGGCTGGATGCCATCGAGTGCTCCTTCTCAGACGCCGGGGAGGGGGAACGCGTTGGGTAGGGTCGTCTCTCGCGAGGATCTCGTCAGAGCGTCAGCTGGTGCGCGGGCGGAGGGCCGGGTCGTCGTGTTCACGAACGGCTGCTTCGACATCATCCACCGCGGGCACACGCAGTATCTCGCCGAGGCCAAGGCGCTCGGAGACATCCTGGTCGTGGGCGTCAACACGGACCGTTCGGTCCGGACCCTGAAGGGTGAGACCAGGCCCATCGTGCCGGAGGACGACAGGGCACACGTTGTCGCGGCTCTGTCCTCGGTCGACCTGGTCTGCCTGTTCGACGAGGACACGCCTCTCGAGC
>DAOWCM010000094.1 GCA_030639555.1 Candidatus Eiseniibacteriota bacterium
ATCGACATCAGGAGCATCTGGGAGGAGGGCCAGCCCGAGTACGAGACCCGCTGGGACGAGAACCGGCGCGTACTCGCCCTGAAGCGGGTGGATCATCCCGAGCGGACCGAGGAGCAAGACTACCCCGTGTGGGTCGCCGTTGCGTGCGACCGCCCGGCGGAGTTCGTCCCTCGCGAGGCCTACAGGAAGACCACCTACACCAAGGACGCGGCGCGAAGGGCCATGGCTTCCGCGATTCCCTACTCACCGGGGAAGCTCGAGTTCGCGTTCGAGAGCGGCGCGGGTTTCGCGGGGAGCGTCACCTTCTGCGTGGCCGTCGGGGACACTCTCGCCGAGGCCTCGGAGCTGGCGCTCAGGGGTCTTCTGGACGAGTTCACGCTCTACGACGATAAGATGAGGAGAACGGCCGATCTCCTTGACCGTGTCGGCATCGCCGCGCACGACAACGACTACCGGCTGGCACTTCAGTGGGCAGCGGCGTCGGTGGACGCGCTGATCATGAATCAGCTGGGCCGCGGCATCTTCGCCGGTCTGCACTGGTTCCCGAACTACTGGGGACGAGACACGTTCATTGCCCTTCCCGGGGCGTGTCTCGTGCGCGGTGAGTTCGACACAGCCAGAGAAATCTTAGAATCGTTCGCTGCGCTGCAGGAAACGGACGAGGGCAATCTGCTGTTCGGGCGCATTCCCAATCTCGCGATGCCCGGCGATGTCTACTACAACACGGCCGACGGGACATGGTGGTTCGTCCGCGAGGCGTACGAGTACCTGAGATACACCGGTGACCTTGAGTTCGCGGAGCGGTTCTTTCCTGTCATCGAGCGGGCGATCGACGGCGCGCTCTCGCGTAGGACGGACGCCGCAGGCTTCCTGCTGCACGGTCAGGCGGAGACCTGGATGGACGCCGGCGGGGAGGAGAACCCGTTCTCGCCCCGGGGCAACCGGGCGGTCGAGATAGAGGTCCTGTGGCACACGGCCCTTCTCTCCGGAGCGGCTATCGCGGACGCACTGGGCAGGCAGGAGCCGGCCTCAAGGTGGCGTGAGGTCGCCGGGCGCGTCGGAGATGCGTTCACGCGCGAGTTTCCCGATCCGGATACGGGCGGCCTCTTTGATCACCTCGACCCGGACGGCGCGCCCGATCGGCAGATCCGACCGAACCAGGTACTCGCGGCGACCGTGCCGTGGAACGACCTGCTCCCGCGCGAGACCGAAAGGGCAATGCTCGAGCTGGTCCGGGAGACCTGCGTGCTGAGACACGGTGTCACGTCCCTGCATACGGAGGACCCCAACTTCCACCCGTGCCACCTCGACATGGAGCGATATCACTTCGATGAGGCTTATCACAACGGCGACGTGTGGGTGTGGCTGACCGGACCCGTGGTGACCGCTCTTGTGAAGCACGGGCAGGTCGGCGCCGCCTGGGAGCAGACGTCGGTCCTCACGAATCTCGTGTTCGATGAGGGCGCGGCGGGCACTCTCCCCGAGCTTCGAAACGGCGTGCCCCCGGAGCACGGAGAGAACGTGGCGGGCGCCGTGTCGCAGGCGTGGAGCCTCTCCGAGTTCCTCAGGAACTTCTATCAGGACTACCTCGGCGTGCGCCCCAACGTCCTCGAGGGGACGGTTGATATCAGGCCCGCGCTCCCGCCATCCTGCAGCTGGATGGCCGCCCCCGCCCGGGTGGGCGAGGGATCTCTCTTCGTGCTGCATCGCGTGGACGCCGAAAGCGAGTGGGCCTGCACGAGGGTCGTCGCTGACGACGATGCGCCGCCTCTTACCGTTCGATTCACGCCCCGCGTGCCCCCCGGGGCCGACGTCCAGGAGGAGGGAGAGACCATCGAGACGATCCTGGAACCAGGTGGCCGGGTCAGGTTCACCGTCGAGAAGCACGCCGGGAAGTGGGAAACCCGACTGGCCGATGGGGACGAGAGTTCCCCGTGCCCGGACGAGCTGCCGTGACCATTCTGTTCAATCAGACACACGCGTGGGTCTTCCTGCTGCTCGGCGCCGTGGCCGTCGTTTCCGTCGTCTGGTTCTACCGCAGAGTACCGCCCGCCGCCGGACGTCTCAGACCTATTCTGATAGCCCTGAGGTCGGCAGGTCTAGTGCTGCTCTGCGTGGCCCTGCTCGAGCCCGTTCTTGCGTTCAGGAGGACGGTCACCGACCGGCCCGTCGTCGGCCTGCTGCTGGATGTGTCCAGGAGCATGGCGGTTCGCGACGGGACAGGGGGCGCCCGGCGCGGCGACGAGGCCGTGTCCCTCCTGAACGAGCTGATGCTCCCCCGCGTCGCGCGCGACGCTGAACTAGTAGCGCTCGCCTTTTCCTCCGGGTCGCACGAGCTGGACGTCGATCGAGGAATCCTCGCAGGGCCGCCCGTTTTCGACGGCGGCGTGACGGACATCGCTCAGGGTTTCGAGGCGCTGGGCGACCTGCTCTCGGGCAGAAACCTGGGGTCCGTGGTCATCGCAAGTGACGGCGCCGACAATCGCGGCGCCGGCCCGTACGCCGCCGCCCGCGCCCTGGGTGTCCCCGTGTTCGTGCTCGGCGTGGGCAGCCCGGAAGCGGGAACGGACATCGCCATCGAGGACGCCGTGACCAATCGAATCTCGTATGCGGGTGAGAGTGTGCCTATCGAGGTCACCGTCTCGAGCGCCGGCTTCGAGGGCGCGGAGACCGTCGTCGAGCTCTCCGAAGGCGGATCGATGCTCGATTCGAAGCAGATAGACCTCTCCGGCACGGGCGAGGAAGTGCGCGTGACGTTTCGGGTGACGCCGTCGACACCGGGCGTGCACCGCTACTCGGTGTCCGTCCCGCCGGCCGCCGGCGAGCTGTCGACGGCGAACAACTCGCGCGTGGTGGTCACCACTGCGATGAAGGGCAAGATCCGAGTGCTGCTGCTGGCGGGACGCCCCTCGTGGGACTACGCCTTCCTCAGCCGTGAGCTCGCGGCCGACCGCAACGTTGATGTCGAGTCGGTCGTGAGAAGAAGCGGCTCACCCATATCCGCCGTCGAGGGGTCGCCGCCGGGGTCCAGGGCGGAACTCTTCGAGTACGACCTCGTGGTTCTGTTCGAGCCGGACTGGTCCGACCCGCTGGTGTCGCCGGAATGGCTCAGAGCGTTCGCGCGGGACAGGGGCGGAGGACTGTTGTTCGTCGGCATTCCCCGTGAACGTCCTCCGGACGACGTCGCTGCCATCCTGCCGTTCGTCTTCGACGCCGACCTGCCATCGAGCTTCCGGGACGTGCGTGTCCGTCTGACGGAAGAGGGCGAATCGGCGACCGCGACGCGCGTTGCAGCAGATCGGTTCGTGAACGTTGACTTGTGGAAGGCGCTGCCTCCCGTTCGCACGTCTACCTCCTCTCCGTGGTCGGCCCGCGCCGATGCCAGTGTTCTCGTGGAGGGCCTCGGGCCCGAGGGTGGCACAGTTCCGATTCTGGCGGGCGTACGGGTCGGGGCCGGAAGCGTCATGGCGATACTGGCCGACGGTATCTGGCGCTGGAAGATGGCTGGCAGTGGCGCCGTCGACGTCTACGACAGGTTCGTGACGAACGCCGCCAGGTGGCTGACGGCGCGCGGAGAACTCGAGCGCGTCGTGGTGACGCCCGACAAGGACGTCTATCAGGCGGGCGAGGACATCGGGTTCTCGGCGCAGGTCTACCGGAGCGACTATCGTCTGGCGACCGACGCCCTGGTGCGCGTGTCTGTCGCGAGCGGCGAGGCCGCCGCGCCCGTGGCGACGATCGATCTCGAGTTCGCCGGGGACTACTACCGAGGCTCGGTCGGACACCTCCCGCCCGGGCCCTACGTGCTGCGGGCGACCGCCTCCCTGGGTGGGGAGGACGTGGGCACGGCGGCCGGCGAGTTCATCGTCGAGCGCTTCAGCCTGGAGGATTCCGAGACCAGACGCAGGTCCGCCCTCCTGCGCAGGATCGCCGACGAGACCGGAGGGGGCTACTACACACCTGAGACACTCGACGGTTTCCCCGAGGACGTCCCGATGGCGTGGACAGAGCGTACGACGAAGCGCGAGTTCGAACTGTGGAACTCACCGTGGCTGCTCCTTGGCTTCGTCGGGCTCATGGCGGCCGAGTGGGCGTTGAGAAGGAAGCAGGGGCTGCCGTAGCAGCCGCTGTGGTCCGGCGCGGCACCCCGCGCTCGGCAACACGAGCACACCCGGCATCTCTTGATACCCCCCCAAGTCAGCTCCCAGAGCAATCTCCCCTGAGATCGTGACGCAACGCTTCCCCCTTCCCCCTGGAAGGAGTGGTGGTTGATGCGGTGTGGTGTCTCTCTTTGCAGCGGGGCGTTTCTGCCGACCGCCCTGCTCATGAACTGTGTTGTTCTTGCAGCGGGCGTCATGCTCGCCGCGCCGGCCCTGCGCGGCGGCACCGCCTCGGCACAGTTGGTCATCAATGAGGTGCTCTACGACCCGGAGGGCTCCGACACAGGGTTAGAGTTCGTGGAACTCCTGAACTGTGGGCGGTACGGCGTGCTCCTTACCGGCTGGGTGCTCGAGACCGGGAACGGCGCGCACCCCGACGACTGGACCGTCGAGTGGATCGGCGGCGACCTCGACTACCTCGAGGCGGGTCAGATGTTCGTCATCGGCGAGGTCGACGTTCTGCCCGCCCCCGACTACGCGACGCCGCTGGACCTTCAGAACGGACCGGATGGTGTCCGGCTCACCGACGGCGTCGATCCTGTCGACGTTGTGGGGTGGGGAGAGCCTCTCTTCCAGGAGTACTACGAAGGGCAGCCCGCCGTCGACGCGCCGTCGGGTCTGTCGCTCGCGCGCTCGCCCGACTGCTTCGACCACGGCGACAACGCCCTCGACTTCGTCGCGGGACCGCCGACGCCCGGGGCGCGGAACTCGCTCCTGCACGACCTCTGTCTCAGGGTTCGTCACCCCGGTCGGGTCGTCTTCGATCAGGGGGAACCGGTGGAACTCACGTGCGTCGTCAGGAACGTCGGCGCACTTCCGACGGGTGGACAGGAGCTCGCGCTCGAGCTCTTCGAGGACGGGTCGGAAACTCCCGTCGGTTCGTCCGCGCTCTTTGACGACCTGGCGCCGCGGGACTCGATCGAGGTCGCGCTCCGGTGGATGAGTCCCACGGGTGGGTACCACAGGAGCAGCGTGACCCTCACGTTTCCGCCGGACTGCGAGCTCTCCAACAACACGGCGGCGACGTCCTTCACGGTCGGCGGGGTGGGCGGTCTCGTGGCGGTCAACGAGGTCATGCACTCGCCCGACACGGGCGGCACGGAGTGGGTGGAGCTGCTCAACGTCTCCGGGGACGCCGTCGGACTGCCGGGGTGGGCGCTCGGTGACGACGCGGACGCGGCTGGGATCGCCTGGTCGGAGTCGCTCGGTTTCCTCGCCGACGGGGCGTTTCTGCTGGTCGCCCGAGATGCGGAGTTGATGGACGGGCTCGCGTCGTGTCCGGTCGTCGAGACCGATGGCTGGGAGGCGCTTTCGGCCGACGACACCGTGGTGCTCTTGGACGAGTTCGGGACCCCGATGGACCGATTCACGTACGAGAGGAGCTGGGGTGGCGAGAGGGGCGTGTCGCTCGAGCGCGTGCGGCCGGACATGCCGCCTCAGGACGCGGGGAACTGGGGCAGCTCGGTGGCCCCCGATGGAAGCACGCCGGGGCGGGTCAACAGCATCCATCTCGGCGCCGTGCCGGCCGCGGGCCGGCTGACCGTGGCGCCGAATCCGTTCACGCCGAACGGCGACGGGACCGACGACCGCGCCGTGGTGCGCGTGGAGCTGCCCGTGGCGAGGGCGACGGCGAGGCTGACGGTGTTCGATCTGGAGGGACGTGTCAGGGCCGTCCTCGCGGACCACACGGCGCTCTCCTCCGAGAGCGAGTTCCTGTGGGACGGCGTCGGATCCGACGGAGCGCCGCTTCCGTCCGGGCTGTACGTCATCTATCTGGAAGCCATAGACGCACGCGCCGGCCTCTTCGTCACCGCGAAGACGGCCGTCGGGATCGTCCGGTAGGAGCGCCGTGATGAAGATCTCCATTAGCGCGGCCTCCGAAGGCGCGAGGCGGGCACGGCGTTCAGCCGCGTGCCTCTGTGCGATCCAGTTCGTTGCCGTTCTGCTGTGCGCGCGCCCCGTGCCGGCGGCGTTCGAGATTCCTTGGCCAGACGCGCGCTCGGCTGCAATGCTCGTGCGCGGCGTGGACCTCTTTCCACCCCTGGACGCCGGTTCTCTCCGGTCGTCCTCGGGTACGGCGACGGGTGCGGCGACGGAACCAGGCGCCCGTCCCGGACCCCGCGTCACGGTGTCTGCCGGTGAACTCTACGGCATCAGTGAGGCAGCAGGGTGGGGCGCGCGCGCCGCTGCCAGGTTCCGCGCGGTGTCCCTTCGCGTCGAGTTGACCACGCTGGGGGGGGAGCTCTATCAGGAGCGTTCGCTCGGTCTGGACGTCGGGCTGGACCCGGACCCGGACCTTCACCTGGTGGCGCGGGCGAGGGTCCTCGGCCTGGGGGCGCGAGGCATTGACGACCGCTGGGCGGCTGCGGTGGACGTGAGTGTGACGAGGCGTCTGATCGGTCGTTTCTTCCTCGGCGCCGGGTGCGACAACCTGACGCGCTCGCGGATCGGGGATTCCCCCGTGGCCTCGCGGGCCAGGTTTGGAGCGGCCCTGCTCCTGCCCTCCGTGACACTCCGATGGACCCTCTCGTTCGAGGAGCCGTTCGCCGCATCGACGGCACTGGGCTTCGAGGTCGCGTTGACGGACTGGCTCCGCGTGAGGGCGGGCGCCCGGGACGCGCCCGGGAAGCTCGGCTTCGGGATCGGTGTCGGCCGCCCCCGCGCACGCCCCTGGCCTCTCATCGATCTCGCGTGGCAATGGCACCCCGAGCTGGGAGTGAGTTCATTTGTGTCGATCACCATGCAGTTGTGACATCGCGGTTCTCCTGTTCGCAGTTCTTGTGGCAGCTCTTCCCACGCACTCCCGAGCCGACGACATCACATCGGGATTCGACGACATCGCGCTGGGCGATTCGTTCCTCCGGGAGCTGCTCGCGGGGCTGGACGACGAGAGCGCCGCCATCGACGGGCTGGACGAGCTCCTTCGGGAAGCCGCGGCTTTCAGGGAGCACCCCGTGGACGTCAACACCGCGGACCTCGCGGAACTCCTGCGCGTGCCGTTCCTCGACCCGGCGTCGGCCGTGCGCATCGTGGTGCGGCGTGACGCTCTCGGCCCGGCAGAGTCCCTGGAGGAGCTCGTAGCACGGGGATGTCTCAGCCGCGAGGCTCTGCCGGCCGTGCGTCCGTACCTTGTTGCGCGGCCGCCGCCCGAGGCTGCGTCCCCGCCGCCGGGAGACACCCCGGAGGCTGAGGTCGCGGCAGCGCTGTTGGAGGCCGCTCCTGCCGTTGGAGCGGACGGTCCCGCGCCGCCCGGCGACTCACGGTTCCCCGTCACTTGGGAGCTGCGCCTTCGCGCGGCTACGCAGGAGCGCTGGGAGGCGGCCTGGGGCGGGCGTCATGCCGCCGCCGGCTTCGCGTCTTACGCGAGGCTTCGAGTGTCCTATGCGGACCTGCTCGACCTCTCGGTCGCGTGCGAGAAGGACATCGGCGAGGAGAGCCTCGCGGATCACTCGGCCGTCTCCCTCGTGTGGCGGGGAGGCGCCGACGCGCCCGAGGACGGCCCGGCGTTCTCTATTGGACTGGGCGACTTCGCCGGAAGCTGGGGTCAGGGACTGCTTCTGCGGAGCGGAGGGTTCCCGTCAGAGGTCGCGTACCCGCGTCGGCGCGACTCCGTCAGGCGCTACGACGGAGCCGGGGAAGCTACGA
>DAOWCM010000003.1 GCA_030639555.1 Candidatus Eiseniibacteriota bacterium
GAAACGGCCGTTATCTATCTGGCGCCAGCGGTCGAGAGTGTAGCGTACGGGGGCGAAGACACCTGTTTAGGGCGCTCGCGAGGTTGTACGCTCGCCTGTCTTGGCCATCGCTCGGATCGGCTTAGAATGGTCTCTGGCGCCAATGCCAAAGCTTGGAAAACCTTGCTTTGGATCTATCGGGGCGACCTCTTCATCTCTCTCTTGAGTCGCGAGGTTTACAACCTCCGGAACCGTGCTATTCACGCTGGATTGACGCCAGCTGTGAGGTTCAACGGATCCTCAGACTACGCCATCGAAGCGCTTATCGGCGACGTGATCGCGAGGTTTTCGGACGTCGTCTGGTACGACTACACGAAGCTAGTCGCCAGAGCGATGCCAAAGCGCAAGCGCCCATCCAATTACCACATCACGTTTTCAAGGTCCGAAGACAATGAAACCGATTGTCTCAAGGTGTTACGCGCTGGCGGAAACGTCGCCATCGTTTTCACGGACCTTGAAAAGGCGATGCGTACGGGCTGGAAACGGTTCCGCGTGATCGATGGCGATGAGACCGACGCAAGGCCCACCGATGATGCTGGCGTGGTAGTCGGCTTGTCGCCGAAAGCACGAGTACAAGATGGCTCTGGTTTCTTTGTTCACAACTAAGCGCCACTAGGCGCGGAAAGGCTTGACAGGCCATGGACGCAACGAACGAAAGCGACCGATTGTGGGCGCAGCTGGCGGAGTGGGAGACGTTTCTCGAGGAGCTGGCCGAGGTTCAGCCCGCAGCGGGCGAGGTGGTGGCGTCATGAAAAAGCGACGTAGACTAGGCCCGCCTCCCGTCCGTCCGTTTGTCCCGTGTCCGTGCTGCCACAAGCCGATGGACACGGGGATGGTGGTGTGCTGGGTGTGCTACCGACGTACCGACCGGCTCACCACCGCTGGGAGCGCCGAGGTCGAGCGCTGGGAGCTGGCAAGACAGAAGAGAACAGGATGGGCCACGTCATGAACAAGCGAGAACACGAACAAGAGTACCCCAGGGCGAGCGCCTCGAGCGAGGTCGAGCTGACGTGCGGATCCACCGCGCGGCTCATCGTCCTGCGCGGCGGCGGCATGAACGTCATGCTCAAGCAGCCGCTCACCGACGGGCGAGGGCACGCGTCATCGACCGCCGATATGATCTGCCTCGGCACCGAAGACATGGAGCGTATCAACGCGGGTATCCAGGCGGCGCGGGAGGAGGCCGAGGCCGTCGTCCAAGCAATCTGCTGACCGTCCTTGGACGGAGTGAAGAGCGGGGCGCGGCTGTGCGGTCGCGCCCCGATTTGAATCCTTCAACACAGGGAGTTTACCATGGCGAAGAAAAGACTCAAGGCCAACAAGCGGCGCGTGGCTCGTTTCCAGGTGCGCGACCGATCGACCGTCTTTCCCGTCACCGTGACGTGGAACATCGAGGTGTCCGAGGGCGGGCTCAAGGCGCGGCGGGACATGGACGGCTGCACCGCGTACGTCAGCTGGAAGCAGGTCCTCGGCGCGGCTCTCTACTACGGTCGGACCGAGAAGGGAAACGAGCAGATATGATGCGCATCGACAAGCTGGTCGAGATTCTGTCGTGTGAAGAGACGGTGCTCGACCCGGACGACGTCGAGGCCCTGGCGCACGTCATCGAGCAGAAGCTCCAGGAGTGGGAGAACGAGGTATGAACAGAGACGCACTGTACCGCGACTGCGCTCTCCAGGCCGGGCTCGTGCAGCTGGCGAACACCGACGAGCACGGGCGGACGTTCGAGACGGACGACGTCGACCGGATCCCCGGCGGCGCGTGGGTGACGTGTCAAGTCTACATTTCCAACGCGGAGGTCTCGGAGCTACTGTCTCGAGAGCGCAAGGAGCGGCGCCTCGAGGCCAACATTTGCGGGGGATGCGGCGAGCCCATCACCGATGAGCAGTTCATCCAAGGAGACAGCTCGTCGTACCACACGACGTGCCCGGACGCCGTGCAGAAGGCCATGCTCAGGGAGCTACAGGACACACCGAGGAGGGGGGACGTATGACCGAGCCTTTCGTAGACGACCAGGGAGAGCTTGTCGAGCGCGAGCAGAGCGCGGTCGAGCGTGAGCTGCGTCTCATCAAGACGATGAACACGAAGTTTAACACGGCGATGTCGGCGCTCCACGCCGTCGGCCGCACGCTCACCCAGCACGGTGACAAGGACATGAACTCTCTGCTGTGCGCGATCAAGGTCACGGACCTTAACAGCAAGCTCATCGCGGCGGCTCAGGAGTGGCTGAGGAACAGAGGGGTGGCGTCATGACAACCTGGGGAGAGAAGATGGTGACGAAGACACAGTACGTGACGGTGAAGCTGACGATGCGCCAGCTGCGCTACGTGGACGCGCTGGTGCGGGCTGCTCTTTCGGTCGACGGAATCAAGCGGGACGAGATCACGAGGAAGGAGCGCGGGATCATTTCGGGCGTGGAGAAGAAGCTGGCGACGCTCGTCTACCAGGCGGACACCGACCGCTCGATTCAGAGCGCGCGGGTCAAGGCGATGATGAAGGAGCACAACCTGTGATCTACTCGAGCAGCTACACGTACTCGTACGAGGACAGCGCCGGCGAGGAGGTCGACGTCGAGCTGAAGTACACGGCGATGCCCGGCACGCCGGGCTGTATGTACGATCGGTGGGGCGACCCGGGCTCGCCACCCGAGGCGCCGGAGATGGAGATCGAGGACCTCCCCGGGCACCTCGAGGCGCAGCGCTCGGAGATCGAGGAGGAGATCTGGCAGGAGATCGCGGATTCGGAAGCAGAGGCACAGGACAGGAGCGAGTGATGCATCTACGAGCGTACAGTAGTTGGCGGCAGGCGGAGTGCGTCGGGTCGACGAAGTTCGTCACCGACGTCGAGGCGGAGTTCGGGCGTCATGATATCCCCGAGGCCAAGGCGGGGCGCGAGCTGCACCAGCTCGTCGAGGAGGTGATACGCGGCACGACGCAGCTCGAGGACATCGAGGACGGCGAGTCGAAGCGCCACGTCTCGAAGTGCCTCGAGTTCATCGAGCACTGGGCGTACGGGCACGGCAAGACCGAGGTGCCGATCGAGCTGCACGAGGACGGCGAGCTGGTGGTGCGTTGCCGCATCGACTACCTCGACGCCGACACGATGGACGACTCCGTCGTGGTGGTCGACTGGAAGTTCTATCACGACGCGCTCGACAAGATCGAGAGCGAGTGGCAGATGAAGGTCTCGCTGTGCGCGGCGGCGATGCACCACGGGAAAAACAAGGGCACCGCGAAGCTCTACCTCCCGATCCTCGACCTCACGTACGAGTACGAGATCGAGGACGTGCTCAAGGTCTACACGACGGAGATCCTGCCGGTGTGGGTCTGGCTCAACGAGCGCCGCGACCTCCAGGCGGGGCCCTGGTGCGCCAGGTGTCCCGTGCTGGGGCGCTGCCCGACTGCCGGGCAGACAATGCAGACCGTCGCCGCGAGCGCGAACCTGCACGCGATCTGGGAGGCCAAGGAGCTGCCGACGGTCAAGGTCATGGAGAAGGGCCTCTACGAGGGGCTCGCGACGTTGGCGCCGGCGAAGTTCCGCGGTGTCCTGAAGTGGCTGCCCGTGGTGCCGGCGTTCGAGAAGGCCGTCAAGAGGCTGCTGCGTGAGCAGCTCGCGGCCGACCCGTCGAGTCACCCAGGCTGGGAGCTGAAGGACAAGAACCTGCCGGCGACGGGCGACAAGGACGCCCTCTACGAGGCGACCGAGGAGTACCTCGTCGCGGGCGAGTTCGAGTCCTGTAAGAAGCTCTCGGTCGCCCAGCTCAAGGAGACGCTGGTCGATCGCCTGGTGGCCACGGAGAAGTGTGGAACGAAGAAGGCGGCAGGCTTCGCGGCTGATACAATTCTCGGTCCGCATATCGTGCGGAACACCACCAAGGAGCTGCGGAGGAAAAAGTGAGCCTCTACAGGGCGCTGGGTTTCGTTCAGTGGGCGTTGGCTCTTGTCTTCCTGGCGGCGTGCGCGTGGTTCGTCGTCTGCGTTATCAGACTCATCGAGGTGGCAACAAAATGACTACTCCGCTGGTTCAGACCGCCGTGTGCCGGTTCGTCGTGTCGACGACGTACAGTCAAGACGCGGGCTGGGAGACGGCTATCATGGGAGCGGGTACCTTCCTGGGAGGCGTGGGCACCCCTGCTCCCGTCTCCCGGTACGCAAACGTGTCCGAAGCGAAGGCGGGACACAAGGAGTGGGTCGACAAGATCACGACGCTGGGGCCCCAGGCCCTGCCCGTCGTGCGCCTGGGCCACGAGGCCTACGGCGTCAAGGACGAGATGCAGTTCCTCTATCCGATGGGGAACGACGAGTACAAGGAAGCAGTCAGATCAATCGCGCCAGGCTTTGGAATTTAGGAGTAACAGATGACACAGTTGGCAACGATCAAGCAGGCGGGCGACTACCTCTGCGTCGCTCACCACAAAGAGTTCGCGTTGATGTTCGGCGGCGACGACAGGAAGGCGACCTCGTTCCTCGCCGTCGCGCTGGCGAACATCCAGAGGGAGCCGAAGCTCCTGCAGTGTAACCGCGAGTCGATCCGGGACTCGCTGCTCGAGGCGGCGCAGATCGACCTGTGTCCAGGTGGAGCGCTGGGCCAGGCCTTCCTGATTCCGTACGGGCGTGAGTGCCAGTTTCAAGTCGGGTACAAGGGCCTCGCGGAGATCGTGCAGCGCGAGGGCGCGGTGAAGAAGGTGTGGGCGAACGTCGTGTACCAGGACGAGATCGACGAGGGCAAGTTCGTGGTGCGCTCTGGATCGGAACACAGCCTCTACCACGACCGCGACCCGTTCCGCGAGGATCCCGCGAGCTGGGAGGAGCTGCTCAATGCGGGACTCTGCGGTGCGTACGCGTGCGCCGAGCTGCACAACGGCGCGGTGAACTTCGAGACGGTCGGCATGGACCCTCTGAGGCGAGCCAAGGCGATGAGCAGCTCGCCGGCGTGGAAGAAGTGGGCGACCGAGATGGTCAAGAAGTTCCCGCTGAAGCGGCTGTGTAAGCGCCTGCCGAAGACCCTCCACATCGAGCAGTGGGCGGCGATCGACGAGCGGCACGGCAAGCGTGACGCGATCCCGCTGCGTGACCCGCAGAAGGTGAGCAACGCAGTGCAGCTCGCCGACGACGCGCTCGGCGACACGACCGTGGTCCTCCCTGCGTCGAACCAGATCACCCGGGACGCGATCAACGCGCAGATCGAGTCGACGTGGCACAGCCTGCAGTCAGAGGAGCGCCGCCGGCTCGACATGGACCGTGAGCTGGGCGACTACCTCGACGAGGACCGCACGTCGGACGCCGAGGCGCACCACTTCCTCGACACGATGATGGCGCTGCTCACATGAAGGCCAAGCTGCGTTTCCCAGTAGACGCGGAGTGGAACAAGACCGAGGAGGCGTTCGGCTACGAGCTGGAGCTTTGGAAGCGCGGCGGGGAGATCACTTGGTGGGCCTTCGAGCCCATCAAGCTCCGCCTGGCGAAGAGCTGCTTCTACACGCCGGACTTCGCGGTCATGCAGGCCGACCGTTCGTTCGAGTTTTTTGAGGTCAAGGGATTCTGGAGAGACGACGCGCGCGTGAAGATCAAGGTGGCGGTGAAGCTGTTCCCGATGTTCACGTTCACGGCGGTGTCAATGAAGGCAAAGCGCGACGGAGGAGGCTGGAAGTATGAGGTGTTCTAATGAGCAATTCGGGTTTCCCGTGGTTCCCGTTCTACGTGCGGGACTGGCTGACAGACGTGAAGGTGATGTCGATGAGCTGCTGCGCTCGAGGGGCGTTCATACAGCTCCTGGCGCTGCAGTGGGAGAATGGGGGCCTCCCGCCCGAGTGGGACGACCTGGCGGCGCTCACGGGCTACCAGGACGGCTACGAGGACCTCGAGCGGCAGCTGGGCCCGCTCTTCCCCCCGACGGACGACGGCCGGCGCAACCCGCGCCTCGAGGAGCTGCGCCAGGAGAAGCTCGACAAGCGGGCCGCGCAGGCAGCTGGGGCTGCGTCCACTCACGTCTCCAATGCCAAGCGGCGTGCTAAGCAGACTGCTAAGCAGTTGGTACGCGCGTCTGAAGATCATGATGCAGATACAGATGCAGAGAAGAAGAAGACATCCGTGCGCAAGCGCCCGGGAGCGTTGAAGGGGCCCACCCTTTTCGAGAGGTTCTGGAACTTCTACCCAAGGCGCAACGAGAAGCGCGTCGGCAAGAAGGCGACCCTCAACCGCTGGAAACGGCTGTCGGACGACGACAAGGAGGCGCTCTGGAAAGCAGCCAGGCACTACGCCCAGTCAAAGATCGCCCGGGTCGATGGGAAGGCTCGCGACCCGGAGCGGTTCCTCAAGGACGACTACTGGCGGGACTGGCTCGACGGGCCCGGCACGGACGTCCACGTTGAAGAGCGCGACAAACCACGCCCAGCTCCCAAGGTTGACCCAGGAGGGCCACCGGCCGATCCGGACGACGTCGCGGCTGAGCTGGGCCACGGATCGTTCAGAGAGGCAACCAGGGCCCTTAGCATGGACGAGCGTCTGAAGAAGGAGGAGGGGCGATAGATCAAGTTTGGCGACTTGAAACTGTCAGCGTGAAGGGAGGTGATGCCATGGAGTGAAGCGCGGTCAACAGAAGTCAGACCACATGCGGCCCCCGACGCCTGGTCGGGGGTCGTTTCAACCCAGGGGTGCATAAAGGTGCATATTATGCAGAAGAGACTGATCGAAGAGCTGGCGAAGTGCCGTGGCGGGCCGAACCGGCTGAAGAAGATGCGGGCGGAGTTCCTGGCGAGGTACGACGACCTGCGCTCGGAGTGTGACGAGGTGTGTGAGCTGCTCGAGCTGATCGACGACGTCACCAAGACCGGGGAGGACGACGAGGAGACCGAAAAGGATGCTTACCAGGAGGCTACCGACGCGGTTACCAAGGAGGAACCAGTTGACAGCATCGGCGAGTAGTCGTTAGATAGCGGCTTCTCTTCACTTCTTTTCGCGGCCGGCCACACTCCTCTGGGCCGGCCGTTATTCATCTGGCGCCGCCAGCTCGAAGACCTTCCGGACCTCCGGGTCGTGCATGGCGTCGTAGATCAGAGCCCTGAAGGCTGTCTTCCCGTGCTGGTTGAAGGTCTTCTGCGCCTGGAGGAGCTTCTTGTGGGCCCGCGAGGACTCCAGCTTGATCGCCGCGCGGATCACGTCCCTCATCAGCAGCTTGTCGGGATCCCTCATGAGCTTCCGGGCGACCTTGGCCGCGCCGCGTCCGAGCAGCTCCAGGCCGGCGCCGAGCGCCGCTCCCTTGATGCCGCCGCCGAGCGCAAGACCGGCGAGCGCGCCCGTCCGGCCGGCCCCCGCGAGGAAGGCTGACGTCCGCTTCATCCTGAGTGCCGTCAGGGTGGCCTTGAGCACGCTGCGGGGGAGCTGCAGGACCCCGGCGAGCCGGCTCACCCGCCTGGCCCACTTCTTCGACATCCCCGAGACAGCAGGGGTGAAGATCAGATCCATGGCCATGCGGCTCTGGGGCTGGGTGAGCTGGATCTCCTTCCCGCCGACCCTGAGCGTCTTGAGCTGCTCGAGGTTGAGGTAACGCCAGAAGTCGACCGCGTCGGCGCGTGGGATCATGCCCCCCGTGCCTCCTGATTTGAACGTCGGCTTCCCGAATCCCTCGGCCGCGCGCGAGGCTGTCTGCTCGGCACGTCGCCCGAGGTCGACGAGTGGCCCGAGCTTCGCCGCCATGGGCCCCAAGGTATCCGGCCGGTCGCCGTACACCCGGCGGGTGTACTCGATGTCCATGATGTCCGCTTCCTGCTGGAGCTTGTCGAAGCGCAGGTTCGTCTTCGTGCGGCGCATGTTCTCCAGGCTGGCCTCCATGAAGGCTTCCTCGAGATACTCCCGCGTCACCGGGGGCAGGCCCTCGGCCAGATTGGCCTCGTTGGCCGCGTCGAGCATCTCCTTCGTCACTTGCGTCTTCTTCGCCGCCCGCTGTGGGCGCTCGAGGGGACCGCGCGTGGGGCCCACGCCCTCGCCACGGTAGCGCTCGCCGCGAATGAACGGGGCCAGCTCGGCGGCACGCCTCATCTCCTCGATATCGAAGGGGGGAGCCTTGGTGAACGTGCTTGCGTGGCCGCCCTCGAACCCCGCCTCGATCAGCTCGTGCCGACCCGCCTTGGTGATCGCGGTTCGCGCCACCTCGTACTTCCACAGATTCTCCATGAGTTCTTCGAGGACGACGTCGTCGTCGAAGGCTCCCTTGATCCCGACCTTCCTCGCTGCCTCGCGGTAGACGAAGTCGTCGTCGGCCATCCGGCGGCGCAGCAGACGCTTGATTTCCTTTTCCGAGAGGTCGGAGATGTCGAGCTTCCAGACCCTCGCCAGTCTCTGCATCATCACCGTTTGCTGGGCCTTGGAGATGTCGTTGGCGAGCACGGAGATCAGGTCGTCGAACATCGCCGGGCCCCCTGGGAGATCGGCGAACCCCCCTGGGCCGACCTGCTGCGTGTGTCCGGTTACCGCCTGGAAGAGCCGCCGAATGCGGGGGGAGGACTGATACGCCTCGTCGATCAGACGAAAAGCCATCTCCATCGGGTTCTTGCCCTCCGCCTGGGCCATGTGGAGGACTCCGCGGCGGACCTCTGGATACCACTCGTGGACGAGCTTGGCCCGCAGCTCCCGGTTCCCGTAGCCGTAGGTCTGGCGCATCCTGGCCGGTGTCCCGCCACGGCCCCCGGCCGCGAAGGGGATGGGGTCACTCCCGGGCCAGATACGCACGCGTGGGCGGATGTGCGGCCCCAGACCCCCCGTCGCCCTGTAGGTCTCCTGTCCCAGCGCTCCGCTCATGCCGGCGATATCCCAGGTTCCACGGAGCGCCGGATCCATACCCTCCTCGATGAGCACGCCCTTCAGCCCAAACTGGGCGACCTCCGGATCTATGACGCCAGCGATGTCCCAGAGGCCGCGCATCTCCGCCTGGGTGTTCGCGGGGATCGCGTGGAGGACCTCCATCCGCTCCACCGTCAGCCGCCCGCCTCGGAACTTCCGCCAGTTGCGCCCGACCATCTTGAGGGCGCCCATGCCCGCGAGCCCCAGGGTCTCGCTGGCCGCGCCGAAGGCCGCCTCGTAGGCCGCGTCGGCGATCGTCTCCCTCATACCGGGATCCAGGCCACTGGCCTTCCCTATGCCCGTCCTGGCCAGCTGTGAGGCTCCTCCGCCCAACCCGGCACCCAGGATGGCGCCGCCGACCGCGCCCGGGGGACCACCGAGTCCGAAACCGATCGCTCCTCCCTTGACCGCGCCGTAGGTTTCCGCCGCGATCGAGCCGACGTCGCCGGCGATGTCTGAGGTGATGTCCGCGAGCTCCCAGGTCGAGGGCGAGAAGAACTTGTGCTCGGGGTCGAGGACCATCCACTCCTTGCCAGGCTCACGCACCGAGTAGTTCATGCCGCCCTGGTGGACGACCTCGAGGCCCTGCTCTTCGAGCTTCCGCGCACCCGCCTGGCCGCCGCCGCCCATGCCCATGATCTGGAAGCGCGTGGCGTCCGAGATCGCCGGGTGCTGCTCCTGGATCGGGAAGGCCGGATCGATCCCAAGCTCCGGGTCATCGCCTGGAACGAAGCCGTAGGTCTCGCCGCCCGGAGGGTCAGGCTTGAAACCATAGTCCTGCGCCATCAGGGACCTCCGATCTTCCTGTATCGGGGTGTCTTCCCGGCCTGCGCCGCGTCTTGGAGCATGGTGTTGAACTGCGTCATCGTCATGCTGCCGGGCTTGCCGGTGGTCGTGTCGATCACCCGCACGCTCTCCTCCGGCTCGATCACGTTGTAAGCGTCCTTCTTGATCCGTTCAGCCGGGATGCCGCTGAGGCCCTCGAACCCCTCGGCCCACTCGTCCGCGAGCTTGGACAGCTCGATGTCCTTGATCCGCTTCATCTCTGTCGCCACGCGGGTGTACTCGTCCTTCAGCCGGTCGCTCATCTTGCCGGGGACCTTCTTCACCGCGTAGTCCCACCAGCTCTGAACGAGTCCCTGGCTCTCCAGGACACCCTTGATGTCCTGCTCGCTGTACCGCTCCTCGCCCGAGGCCGCCAGCAGCATACGCGCCGCCATCTGGTGAGAGATCGTTCCCTCCACCTGGATCATACTGAGCAGACCGTTAGCCGCGTCGGAGGCTTCCTGCAGCTTCCTGATCCTCACGTTGCTCTTCCACTCGCGCCGCTCGCCGATGAGCGACTTGCGCTGGTCGTCGGTCAGGCCGCCGTAGGTCCCCTGCACATTCTTCGCCTCGATCTGCTCGAGCGCCTGCGTTCCCTTGAGCCCCTGCAGAGCCATCGCGTCCTCCGCGCCGATCCCCCCGAGTTCTTTCTTCGCCAGGAAGTCGGTGTAGCTCTTGGCAGCCTGCCCTTTCGGCTTGCCTGGGCCCACGCCCTTTGCCGTGCGGTGGAGGATGTCACCAGCTGTCACCACCTCCATGCCGCCAAGGCCCTCGCCCAGCGCCTGCATCGCGTAGAGCTTCTCAAGCTCCCCCGACGCCCGCCCGCGCGAGAGGTCCCCCGCCTTCTCTGGAGCAGCGGGCAGCTCGCCTGCCTCTTCCTCCAGACCAGGAAACCGCAGACGACCACCAGAGTACCCGCCCTGCTCGTCCGCCGGCGGCGCTCCCAAGCGTGAGTCGGGCGTCGGTGGCGGGAGTGGCGCGTCTGGCCAGCCGCCAGACGGGGGCTGAGGGGCACGAAACGGGAGCGAGCCGGGGTAGGAGTCCTGGCCCATGTCCTGGTTCGCGAAGCCCTGATAGTTCATCAGATCGCGGAGGGATTCGATGAAACCAGGCTCTGGCGGAGCCGCCGGTCCCGTCGGCGTGCCCTGCGGGCTCGGAGGCGGAGGCTGACCGCCCGTCTGAATCATTCGTCCGCCAAGGAGATCGACGTTGGGAGGCGTAGGAGGCGTCGGAGCCTGCGGCCCCATCGGCTCAGGCACAGGCAGACCACCTCCCGGTTCCCCCTGGGGGAAGCGCATTGGAAGTGATCCCGGGTAGCTGTCCTGCCCCATGTCTGGTGCCGGCGTCTTGAGCCGTTCCATCTCGGCCTGCTGACTCTTGATCAGGTCCAGGAGGATATCCAACTCTTGCTTGTCAACGAGTCCCATTAGAATTGGCTCCCGATTGCTCCGCCGTAGAGGCTACCGATGCCCCCGCCGATGTTCTCGTACGTCTTCTGCTTCGCCGCCTGCTTCGCGTACGCTCCCTCGGAGAGGCGCTGGAACGCACCCGCCATGCCCGCCGCCTGCTGCAGCTCGTCCTGATACGACTGGCCGCGCAGCTGGTTCTGGTACGCCTGGTTGTACTGCGCGTTCTGGTACGCGAGCATCTGGTTCTGCCCGGCGAGCTGCTGCGGCTGCTGCACGTTGTACTGCTGCACGCGCTGCCGCTCGGCCGCGTTACCCATGTTCGCCTGCTGCTGCTGCATCGCCGCGAACTGCTTGAACCGATTCATGGCCTCGGCGTTGATGTTCTGGGTGTTGACGTCCTGTCCACGCACGGCGCCCGCCGCCGACCCGTACATGCTGAGAGCCTGCAGCCGACGCTGCAGTGCCTCGCGCTGGAGGTCCACGTTCATTCCACGACCCAGCTCGGAGGCGAGGCGACCACCTACCGCCCGCGCGGAGATCTCGCCGCCGCCGCCGAGCCGGCCACGCCTGCGGAGACCCTGGATCTGCGTCTCTTCACCACTTCTAAGGGCACCACGCATTGCCCGCGCACCCTCCTCGGCCGCGAGCCGATCCGCTTCCGGCAGGCCCTCTTCTGAAATCTCTTTCAGCCCCGCGAGAGACTGTAGCTGCTGGGCACGAACCGCCGGGGAGTCAGCGACCTGTGACGCCTCGCCGGGCAGAGCTGCCTCCCACTGCTCCTCGCTCATGAGACCCGTCAACGGAATGTTCGCGGCGGTCAGATCCTTGATCACGTAGTCCGGGAGGTTGAGATCCTTGTAGAGCTCCAGGATGTCCTTGTCGTACCGCTTGCCGCCGCGCCCCTTGTCGAGGAGCCCGAGCAGCGCGCCGATACCCTGGCCGCCACCTTGCCCGACGTTGCTGCCGCCGATCAGTCCCGCAAGTCCCATGTTCAGCTCCTATCGCTTCGCCAGCAGCTTGCCGATCTTGCCGTAGGCTTTGTACTTCTTCCAGGCCTTCTTGTTACGGTAGGCCTTTCGCGCTTTCTTCACCATCCCGAACCACTCCTTGCCCTCCTTCGAGAGCGTGTCGCCCTGTTTCTCGAGCCCCGCGATCTCGTCCTCGATGTAGCCTTCGAGGTTGGCCGTGATCATGGCGAACTTCCAGGGGTTCTCTTTGTCCTCCGACATGCGGTCGAGATTGCCGATCAGCGTCTGGATCCGATTGTACTGATCACGCTGTTGGTCGCTCGAGACGTTCTCCCTCGAGGGCCGGAAGCCTGGCTCGAAGCCCAGGTAGCTGGCGATCTCCGGCCCCTGGAACTCCTCTCCGAAGTAGAGCGGGTTCGTGAGCTGCTGTCCGGTGGGCGCTCCGAAGTAGTCGCCCGAGGTCTTCCCGCCAGGGAAGGAGACTCCACGCTGAGAGCCGAACGCCTCCTCGAGGGCACCCTGGCGCTCCTTGAACAGTTGCGCCAGCTCTGTCTTCCCGAGCACGGTGCGGAAGTCCACCAGGTTCCCCTGCGCGTCGGGGATCATGTAGGTCTGCCGACCGTGGGAGCCGATACCGAGCTGGCCCTGCGGGACGTCCTTGAGGTCCGCGTACTTCGCGTCGCCCATGATCGCGGCCGTGTTCGCCTCGGCCCCCTGGCTGGCCTGGAATGCCTCCGTCGAGAAGCCCCCGGCCAGGTCCTCGCCGCCGGTGAAGCCGCTCTCCTGGGCCTTGCGGAGGGCCTCTATCATGGCCGCCGGGTCCTCGGTGTCGAGGGCACCGCTGAAGGCCTGGGACGCACCCTGCTGCTGCGCCAGGATATCCTGGATCTGCTGTTCGATGTTGCCGGTGATCCCCTCGCCGCGAGTGGTCAGGTAGTCGGTGGACTTCGCGGCTATGTCTGCCTCCTGGGCCGCGCGCTGCGCGGCGAAGTCCGCGGCGGCCTGCGTCTCGGTGCCCAGCTCGCCGGCGAACTGTCCGACGGGAGCCAGGTCCGTGGCGAGGGCTGCCCGGTACGCCGGGTCGAACATGGCCTCGGCCTCGAAGCGTGCCTCCCCTGGGGTCAAGGTCTGCACCGTCTGTCCGATCGACGAGGTCAGGCCGGCGCCCGTGCCGAGCGCCTTCTCTCGCGTCTCGAGCTGGCCCTGGAGGAACCCGAGGCCAGCGACCCCCGTCGGGTCGAGCCCTGCAGGGCCCTGGTACTGAGCGTTCACGAGGTCGAAGGCCGGCTCGAGGGGCGCACCCTCGACGGCTCCGGAGAGCGTGCCCTCTGCTCCGATCCCCTCGTAGGTGCGTGCCGGTCCAGCCGCCGAGCGGAACTGATCCGCGAAGCTCATGACGTCAGCCGAGCCGGCCTGCGCCGCGCCGGCCACGGGGTCGACGAGCTGCCCGTAGAGCCCGCCGCCGCCGGTCTTCCCGGGGTCGCCGTATCCCAGTGTCGGCGGGGTGTAGGTCTCCGCAGCTGGCGGGGCTGCCGGGACTGTCGGCGCCGCCGGTGGCGCGGCTGGCGGGGGTGGTGCCGCCGGCGTCGTCGGAGCTGCGGCCTCGCCGACACCCGTCGCCGGAGCAGTAGCGCCGCCGCCGCCTGGCGCACCGAAGTCCTCGGCGATGGTGGTCGCCGGGGGGCCGCCGAGGCCGGTGAGGAAGTAGTTCTTCGACTGCTCGAAGTCCGGGAAGTTGATTCGGTTGCTCAGGAAAGCCATCAGTCTCCCTCAATCACGATTTCGACGTCGATAGCTACGGTGGGAGCCACGAGCCACCACACCACCACCTGGATCTCACCCTTACCCGTCGTCGCCCAGTCCAGAGCACGCGGCATCAGGAAGGGGCCCTTGGGGAACGTCTGCCGGATCCGCACCTCCTTCACCGCGCCGCTGACCGTCGGCTTGATACGCTTGGGAACGAGCTGCTCGAAGGCGACGGTCCGCACGTCCGAGTTGCTGTTGTCCCCCACGGTCAGCCGGTGGCTGAGAGCCTGAGTGATGAACTCGACCTGGCGAGACATGCGCTCGATGAGCGGACGTAGGTTCGCGTTCGCCTGGACGCCCGTGGCCTCTGCCACCTCGTTGAGGAACGTCTGCAGCTGCTCCACGTTCTGCGGGTCATCTCTCTCGTAGTCGGGAACCTTCAACGCGGCGTCCTCACTGTACGCTCCGAGACGACGCGCGCCTGGATAGCCATCTGGTTGATAATGAACGACGCTCTCGCCTCCTGGTGACGGTAGCGCACGGTGAGTCCGCGGCACCTCTGGAAGTCCCTGGGAACCGCAGTGCGCACGATCGTTGACGGCCGCACGCCTTCGTCTCCCCACGGAGGAGTGCCGAAGCTGCCGATCCCCCAACCGAAGCCGTCGGTGAAGATCGACGCGGCAGTGAATTCCTCGCCGCCAAGCAGATCGGTCGAGAATCCGATCCGGTGGCGGACACCCCTGTCCTCGTTGAAGTAGATCTGTGCGCGCGAGAACTGCTTCTGGATCGAGACGTCGCCCATGGACTCGTCGGACCACGCGACCTCGCTCGGGATGTGGATCTCCACCGTCGCCGCTGCCACGACAAACGCGGTCTCGAGACGGTCGAGCGTCAGGCGGAACGTCGTCGGCGTGAGTTCCTCGACAGCGAAGACCCGGCCCTGAGCTGGGGACGCCACCTGGAGCACGAAGAAGCCCTCGGCCATCTCGACGGTCGTGTACGTGTACGTCACGTCGAGGGTGGTGACGGTCGCGTCGGGGTCGTCGATCCCTGCTGCCGTACCGATCGCGTCGATCGTGATGTCGATCTCCTCGTCGGAGAAGTCGAGCTGGTTCGTCGGGTCGTTGCTCTTGCGCTCCTTGATAACGAAGTCGTCGATAGCGTGCGCCAGGTACATGCGGTCGCCTTCCTTCAGCACCCAGCCGTCGGTCACGCTCCGCACCCTCTGCACCCAGGAGTCGGTGATGAAGTTGTTGATCCAGATCACCGTCGGGAACGTGTCGGTCGACACCGACGGAGTGGCCAGCCAATACTGACGCTCCTCCTCGTAGCTGATCCCGAAGACCTGATCCTCGAAGCCGGGGATCTCCAGGATCTTGTTGAGCTCGAACTCGATCGGCCGCGAGACGATCGCCACACCGTTCTCCGTGATCCGCACGACGCCCTGGCTGGTGAAGGCGTACACCGCGTTGTTCAGGACGACGGCACTTTCCGCAGCACGGATGCGCGTGGAGGGATCCAGGAGCCTGAGCTGGAAGTCCTGCGCGGTGTCGCCAGAGATTCTCCACACGCTCCGCTCGGTCAGGACGATGAGGGAGTCTCGGATGTTGAGGATTCGGACGACTTCGTTTCGGGCAGAGTCAACGTCAAAGAAATTCGTACGCGGTACGCTGTCGGGCTGCTCGAACTTGCTGAATGAAATTCGATTCGGGAAATCTGCCTCAGCAATTGTTGAGACAGTCGACCCAGCAGTTGGGAGAACGGGCTCGAAGTTTCCTCCAGCCCCACCCGAAGGTTGCGTGAGATCGATTGCCGTGTCCGTGTAATCTCGTCGTCGTATACGCACCTTTCCTGGGGCATCTTCAGCACCCGAAATGTAGAAGGCGTAGAAGAGGGAGTTGGTCGAGTCACGATTGATCACCCTGACGAGGGACTGCATCGTGTCCCGCACATTCTCCGCGAGCGTGCCGGCGGTGAAGCGCTGGAACTCCAGCAGCCCAATGTTCTCGGCAACCTCGAAGGTGTACACGAGCGTCGTCGACCCGTCGGTGAAGCTCAGGGTGTCCACACCGTCCGTGATCCCGGCGATGTCGAGGAACCGCAGCTCGAGGAAGTGTTCGCGGCGCCCATGCACGATCCAGAAGTGGCCCTTGAAGAGAGCCATGTCACGCGCGAGCGGGATCTCCGAGTCCTCCTGGTCAGGCCCGTCGACCTCCGGGTTCGTGACGAGCTGCGTGCCGAAGTCGAGGAAGGCCTCGTCGGTGCCGTCGGTGAACGTGATCACTCCGGCAGCCACCTCGCCGCCGGTGACCTCGCGGCGGAAGACCTTGAAGTAGGTGTCACCCGTGGGGCCAGGGTTGGCGATGTGGAGCGTACGCCAGAGATCGATGAGGTCGCCCGCGATAATGTCGTCGGGCAGCGTCACGTCGAGGGTGATGTCGACGGTCGGCCCCGAAGCCTTCGCGACGATCAGTGGCTCGGAGTCGGCGCCGGCAATCTCCTGGCCGTTCTCATCGATGCGCGCCCAGGAGTTCCGGTACGACAGCTGGCGACCTCCGGGCAGCACCACGCCGGCGGGGACCTCCGTCGGGTCCATGTCGAGACCCTTGGGCATACCCGCGTCCCTGATCGCCCCGATCGAGGGGAAGAGACGCGAGAGCCGCTTCACTCCGGTGTCCGTCGTCCAGTAGAGAGCGAAGGGGATCGCCTCGCGGAAGCGGATCTTGACCGCGCCGTCCGGCTTGGTGAAGGAGCCCGCGAAGGCCACGAAGGCGCCCGCCCCGTCGGAGTCGTACAGGATTGACGTCCCGTCGGTCTTCAACAGGGTGTCGTTGAACTCCCCGAACTTCCCACCGGGCAGAGTCTGGACGAGGCCATAGCGGTCGAACCCGCGCGCCTTCGCGACGACTCCATCCCGATCGATCAGGATGTTCTCAGCCCTCGACAGGGCCCCCTCCGGGAGGTGGCTCTGGTTCGCTGTCAGGTGCAGGCCCCGGGCTATCCGGGACAGCTGCTGTGTCTGTGAGCTCTTCGCCAATGTCTTCGTCCGGTTCCGGTACGGTGAGGGTCAGATAGACAGGGATTCCGCCGCCGAATGCATCTGCGTCGACAGGCACCTCGAGCACCTGGGCGACGTCGCGTACTCCGCGCAACCACGCCTGGTATTCGCCAGGCGAACGATATGGGACTGCCAGCTGTAAGTTCACAAGCTCCTCCGCTGTACGTTTCCCTGCCGCCAGATCACAGCGCCGGCGTTCAGGATCTTCTTCGGTCTGCCGAGCACCCGCTTGCCGAGGGTGTACTCCATGAGCTTCATCATTCTGTTCAGCCGCGAGGTGTGCATCTGCAGCTTCTCCTGGTCGTCGATCGACTCGGTGAGCGCGCAGATAGCGGACTGGGCGAGGATCTGGTGGACGTCGCGCGGCAGCATGGGGATCGCTGCCGTCTCCGCCGTGCAGACATAGTCGCCCACCTCGATCGTCCTGCGTCCCTCCCGCGTGTCTGACCCGTCGATCGGGTCCGCGAGAGTCAGCGTGTTGCCGACGATCAGGGTGATCTCGTTGTCCCAGACCTTGATCTCCGCTCCGGATTCCTTGCCGTGGACGTCCACGTCGGTGTTGAGCGGGAAGGGAGGAGGCGTACCGCCGGAGACCGTGACGGTGTTGAGGGACAGGTCGCGGGCGGTGACCAACCGGTAGAACGAGTCGCTAGAGTCAGCCAGCGTGAGCTGAGAGGGCCTGAACCGGTAGGAGACCTCGAGCTGCGCGGCGCTCCCCGCGACTCCCACCTGTGGGAAGATCCGGATCCGCGAGTGCTCGAGGTAGTAGCCCCGGATCTCCGTCGACCCACCCCGCGTCGGCTGGAAGGACGGCAGGTCCTCGCGAGCAATACGCGGCAGGCTGGACCGGGCATTCCCCCGTATGATCAGGAGATCCCGCAGGCTGTTTCCGACCGCTCTGGTCGGGACGGGGATGAACTCGTCGCCAAGGGACAGGTCGAGTATCTCCGTCACCACCATGAACTCTTCCTGGAGCTTCGCCACCTGGGGCACCAGCTCCGTCAGAAGCTCCGTGTCCATGTAGAGAATTATGTCTTCGTCCGTCCAGCCCTGAGCGTTGGTGTCAGGAATTACTGCTCGGTTTCGGACTTCTCGGATGAGTTGCTCTGTGGTGTATCGGAGGGTTGGCACTTCTCCTCCTTCCTGGGCTCTTCAATGAGCGCCGCACGGACGCCCTGGATAATGTTGTCGATCGAGACGTAGGTAATTGGCCCCGACAGGTCCATGGTTCCAAGAAGAGTCAGGGCCTTGTTCAGCTGCTGCACGTCAACTAGTGCGGTCTCTGGCTGTCGGATCATCGATAGGTCTTGTCCATGCTGTTGACCCGAGGACTAGTGCCGGCGTTGGTGTCGCTCATCACCTTCGTGTTCTTGCCGTAGTACCCGCTCATATGCTCGAGCGCCTTGCGGGCCATGGCCGAGTTGGGCATACCTGCCTGGTCGATGTAGCCGTTGATGGGCTTGCCGTAGTCGCCCATCGGCTTGCCGCTGTCGTCACGGTATCCCTGCGGGGCTCCCTTGTAGGACATCCCCGCGTCCATGTGGCTCTCGCCGTACGTCTTCCGCTTGCTCTTCTTGCCGCTGCCGTAGCCCTTGTGCATGGGCATTACTCACCTCTCTTTCTGTCACCTCGGACACTGAGAACGAGAACGGACACCGCGACCGAGCCGCCGGCGAAGTTCTCTCCAACGGCGGTGAGCACCACGTCCTCGGCCGCCACCGTGTATCGGAACCCGGCCGCCGCAGCCGTGTAGTCCAGGGAGCTGGTCCTCGTCCCGAATGCCGGGCTGATCGTGGCACCGTAGAGGTCCACGTCCGTGCCATCGCCGACGTTGAAGCTGGTCAGCGAGGCTGTCGCTCCGAAAATCTCCTCTACGACGTGGAGGACCACGCCCAGGAGGAACACGTTGGCCGGCACGATGTTCGACAGCGTCAGAATCGCGCCAGCAGGAATGGGGTTGGTGAAAACGCTCACCTCGTCGGTACGAACAATCCCGTGGACGAAGGCCTGGTCGTGCTGGGCCGCGTTCCTCGGGTCGAACTGTCGCGTGCGTGTGTCGGTACGCATGGGTTCCTCCTTAGTTGTTGCGGGATTTCTCTCGCCAAAGCATTGCCCCGTTATCCCAGGCGAGGCTAATCCTGGTCCCTGTGCTCAGGGTGATCAGTCCGTTGATCTGCATGATCCCCGCGTCGGGAATCGTCACTGTGTCTCCGTTGTCCGTGCCCACGACGTCGAGGAGCTGCTCGTCGTACTCGCCGGCGGTGATCGCCGTAACGGCACTGAGGGTCACCGCGCCACCGGTAGAGATGACCTTCATGACCGAGGCGGCAGGCGTCATCGTGGCGCCACCGGCCAGGGCGGCGTGGCTCACCACGTTGGGCACGAGCACCAGCGCTCCGCTCGCCAGCTTCTGCACGGTGATGTTGTTCGAGTCGATCAGGTCCAGGAGGATCTGCGTCGTCTCCGGACCCCAGCCGGTCTCTCCGACCGTGAACACCTGTCGGGTCGCTCCGAGTAGGGTCTTCGATATCGACATCAGGCTGCCTTTCCCATGAATGCCAGCTCTTCACCGGTGAGCTGCTCGAGGAGGCGTACCACCCGGAGCATGTCCACCCAGACGTACTTGCCCGCGCGCTCGGAGTAGAAGCTCCAGGCCATGTCCTCGGACAGCTTGTGCCCGTACACCTCGGAGTGAGGAGAGAGCACCGAGACGTTCCCCGCCTCGTCGCGCACCTTGAGCTCTGCGCTGGCCGCGACATCCTCGGAGTAGAGAACCACCGAGTCGGTGGGGCCGGTCGAAGGAGCGACTCCGTTCTCGATAATGAGGGTGTGCGTCCCGCTGGTCGCTCCGGATGGGGTCCCGATCCGGAAGCCGTTCACGGCACCGCCCGCAAAAGCAAAAAGCTGCACGCCACCGAGGTCCATCACTAAGCTGTCGCTGCCGCGAACGTAGCGAAGTCTTCCCTCTGACCCGCCGGCAAGACCGAAGTCTAGAATCGCGGCGTCGGTCGCCGAGCACAGAATCGCCACGGAGTGGTCGGAGGCATCCCCGACATCGCCAAAGGTGGCGTCGCCTGGAGCCGTGACGCCCCAGTTGGCGGCCGTGAGCGCGCCTCCGGCTCCGACCGTGAGCGACAAGGCGCTGTTGCTTCTGAGCAGCAGGTCGTCGGCGATGCACCCGATACCCACCGTGTTCTGGTCGGTCGTCCCTGAGTCCATGAGGCTGAGCCTGCACTCCGCCATCGCGGACTGGACGACGTTGACGAGGATCGCTGCGGACTCGACGTGGAACTGCGCGAGGGGAATCCCGGTCTGCACGCGGATACCTACCGCGCCGCCCGCGTCGGTGATCATCAGGACCGGATCCGAGAAGTCCAAGAGGCCGATGGAGAAAAGGCCGGCCGACTGGTCGTAGCCCATCTCGAAGCGCCGGACGGAATTCTGAACAAACTCGACCTTGGCGTCAGTTGCGCCCACTCCAGACTCAAGGCGGATGATGGCCTCGAAGGCGTTCCCGCTGTTGTCGACGTGTAGCGCGACTCCCGCGCCAAACTGAAAGGTCTTGATGACCGGGTTGGTGCCGAGGTCAAGCGACGTGACCGACAGAGCCCCGGTAGCGCTATCCCCCTGAATGTCGGTTCCGTCCCCGACAGAGATGCTCCCGACGAGGTTGGAGACGAGCATCGCGAGACCGACCCCGGTCTTCGTGGCCTGGATCATGACCCCGGTCCCGGCGTCAGCGATCAAGATCGCCTGGCCACCCCCCAGCCCCGACTTGTTGATGAACAGCGCGACTTGGTTGTCCGCCTGCGTGAGGCGGAGCACGTTGTTACCCGAGGCGGCTGGAGTGGTGATCTCGACGGCGCCGGCGTCGGCGGTAATGGCCCTTCCGAGTCCAGGGCCGCCCGAGTCGTACGCAGCGTCGAGGGTGCTCAGCGCGCTGGCGGGTGCCGTAGTCCACTTGCCGGCAGCGTCAATCTGGATGAACTCCGGGCCGGCCGGGAGCGCGTCGAGCAGCTCCATGGCGTAGCTGCCGCCGACGCCCGTGAGGTCGGCCGGTGCGTCGACAGTGACTGCCGCTACGCCGTTCCCGACGGCCTCGCGGAGGATCGCTGCACCGTTGTCAGTGAGGTCAATGTCCCGGCCCATTCTCTTAGCCCTCCATGAGCAAGTTCACGTTGGCTGCCGCGTCGCCGTTCGCCTGCGTGGTGATCTCCAGGACGAGCTGCATGTACTCCGCCTGCTTGAACACGTCGGCGTCCGCGCTCAGGATCCCGCTCGAGGCAGACGAGAGCTTGGCTGCAGCTCCAGCCCCGAACACGAGCACCTCCTGCTGGGCGTTGTTCGACGTGTCGATTGCCGTGAGCAGGTCGAACAGCCACAGCACGGTCGACTTGTCCTTCTTGAGCACCTCGAGGCGGACAGACATATCGCCCGTCGCCGGCGTGGTGGTGGTCTCGATGATGTCGATGATCAGCGTGAAGATGAAATACTGCCGCACGTCGAGCATCCCCGAGGGGTACTCTGTCGTGGCGATATCGGTGAGGTCCACCACGGACGGATCGAGCGCAGTGGGGAAGTCAATCCCTTCGAGCTGCCTTGTCTTCCTTGGCATCAGACGTCCCTCTCTCGGTAGAAGTAGTTGTGATCAGGTTCCCCGCTCGCGTCGGTAATAGAAGTGATAGGCGTCAGATTCGGCGGCTCCTACCGGAGCTTCGTTGACGAGCTCGTCGTCGTTCTCGAGGCCAGCGCCCGCATTCCACAGGTTGAGGAAATCGTTCAGCCTGAACGCGCGACCCTTCCAATACATGAGGTGGTCGATGTTCGCCTGCGCGGGCAAGCCGCCGCCTGTGAACCTGGCGAACCCGACTCCCTGGAAGTTGGGCGAGCCCGAGCCTGTCTGGCGTGGATACTTGAAGCCGCCGACAAACCCCCGCATCTCGCTGAAGTGGTACTGACCGCCGCCGAAGGCCCCGCCGCGTTCGCCCCAGAAGATGCGCTGCTTGTTGAGCACCGCGTCGTAGGTGATGCCCATGAACTGATACTCGTTCTGGAGGACTCCTGGCGTCGGATCATGGTTAGCGCTGAAGAGTAGACCCTTGAAGGCAATGAGCCCGTCTTCCATGTCCATGACCGGAACGCCGTTGAGCGTCACGTTGGCCCACGAGTCGTGCTTGAACCAGCTATTGATGGCCTGGCCAGCTACGGCGACAGAATGGATATCGAAGAACGTCGGTTTACCGTCGCCCGTGTTGACGAGAGAATACCAGCCGCAGACGGTGATCGAAGTGGCCCCGCGGATATCGAAGATCGCGTCCCCGGAGACCTGATCCTGCCGGAAGTAGGAAGCGTTGATCTCCCCTATGGCCTTGGTGAACCCGCGCGCCTGGCCGAACTTGCCCGTGACACTCAGGGCGTTCGTCCCGACAACCGTCAGGTCCTTTGTGCCGCCCTCTACTGCGTCGAGGTCGTTCGTCCCGAGCGCCTCCTCACACAGCCAGGTGGCGTCCTTGTCGGTGAAGTCGAAAGCCTCACCACGGGTAGCCGGAAAGCCTACCGGCTCAGGAGTCGCGTCGAAGTTCGAGAAGGCGAGGCCGTGGTAGTTCCTCCAGTGCTCGTGGAAATCCCCCTCCGTTAAGGCGCGGCCCTTCCACCAGGAGAAGTGATCGATCCCCAATCGGCTGCTCGATCCGCCGAACTTCCCGAACGCGACCGGGGTGGTGGCGCTCGCCGAGCCGAAGGCCGAGAAGCCCGTCGTGGTCACGTAGTATTGCTCGTGCTGCTCGCGGCCCCAGAAGAGACGCATCTCGTCGGTCGCCGCGTCGTAGGCGATACCGAGCATCTGCCAGCGCTCGAGGCGGAACGGCACGGTGGCGTGGGCGACAAGATCGATGGAATTGTTGAGCGACAACCCGTCGTACATCCTGAACCGTGGCACGATCGGATTGCTTCCGACGGCCGCCAGGTCGAGCTGAAGGAACTGCTCGCCTGCCGGGCTGGAGTCGAAGATCCCGAAGATCTGCGGGAAGTTGTCGAGGGCCGTGTCCATGCGGGCCCACACGATCGCGCTGAACGAGGTCGAGCCCGAGATATCGAAGTGGTCGCCGATCGCCGTAGTCCTCTCGAGGCGAGGTGTGTTGCCCAGGCCGCGCCTGCCGTACCCCATGAATCCAAGAATGGACGGAAGGGGTGGCGCGTTGAGTGCGGTGAGGTCGAGGGCACCCGGGTCGGCTATCAGATCACGTTGGTCGAGGCTCCCGTCTTCTTCCAGGTGACTGTCGTACTGCACGTTCACGTCGGTGAAGGGGAAGACTCCAGCTGGCGTGGGGCTCGCGGTCCAGTCGTCCAGGAGCAGGCCGCTGCCGCTGTTGTACATCGCGGTGACGTCTGCAGCGTCCGTCACGCGACCATGGATCGATACCTCGTCCATGCCGCCCGGAGAGACTCGTTGCGTCGAGAACCGCGCCCACATTTGCGTGAAGTCCGCGGTCGAGCCGGCGAAGGCGCCCGTAGTGTGTGCCGTCGTGTTCCGCGTCCCGGCGTTGAACTGAGCCCAGATATGGCCCTGCTCGGCGTCGTACCCGAAAGAGAACATGTGCCAGGTGTCGGCTGCCGGTAGCCCGCTGGGAGTTTGAACAAACGCGCCGCTTGCCCCTGTCCCGTCGGGGTCGATGTTGAACTGGTGGACGTCTGCCGTAGCGTTCCAAAGGCCCATCCAGGAGCGTTCATTCGCTGCGCTGACGTCGTCCCATACGCCCATCCACGGGTCAGTCGTACCGTCGGACCACTCGCCCGCGTTGCGGTTGAGCCATAGGTTTGCCGAGAACGACTGGTTGCCGTACTTAAAATGGCGACTACGAGCGCCGTTGGGTAGGCCGCGACGGTTCGCTATGTCCGCCCCCTGGTTCACGAACCGGCCACCGTCTACGCCACCCGTGGACGTCGAGAACGCTATCCCGGAGAGGTTGATTACGTGTCTGTCGTGCCTCGAGTAGTCTTTCGTTCCGAGGGACTGAGTTGGGAAGACGCGAGGGACGTCGTCACACCGCCAGTACGCATCGAGGCCATCGAGCAGCAGGTTCATAGTATTCACCAAGAAGCAGCCGGGGAGGCTCCTGAAGCCCCCCCGACGACTGGAGTAAAAGATGCCTAGTTGCTGTTGACGATGTTCTCGATGATCGTGTTGTGTCCGACAGCGTCACAGAAGACCGACTGGTTCGCGTAGGCACGCGCGTCGTAGCCGTTCTTCTCCTCGAGGCGGTGGAAGACCTGGCGCTCGGCGGGATCGCCGAAGGCAAAGTCCTGCGCCCCGATTCGCGACCACGCACCGAGGTCGAGCAGGTAAGCGAAACCACCCTTGATAAAGATCGAAGGTTTGATTTCGACAGGCCCGCTCTGAGTCCAGAAGGTGATGGCCTCGGCGCCCGCCTCGTAGCGTGCGTTGCCGTCTCCTCTCTGGAAACGACGAAGAGCCGCGAGGTCGCCGATCAGGTCCACCCAGGTTGCGGTCGAAACGTAGAGACAGAGTCGCCCCTCTCCACCGCCCTTCTCAACGATCCTCGCGACGGCTTCCTGAATGTGATCCATGTCGAGAGCGCTACCGCCGGCGTCGACCGAGTTGGCTCGCCAGAGCGTGAAGGCCGCGACATCGATGTTGAAGAGATTTCCCGAGGTCTGCTGCAGGATCTCGTGGATCCCGATCGCGCTCTGGTGCGTCGGGAGGGGAGCGATAACCGCGCCAACCCAGAAGATCCGGTCTCCCGCTCCGACCCCGCCCGCGAGGGCACCGGTGAACTGGATACGCCGAAGCGTGAAGTCCACCGAGAGGACGGTGATTGCCGCGTCGTCGATGACCGTGAGGCCCGCGTTGAGAATGTCCACGACCGCCTGCTCGGCGCCAGCCCAGATGCCGGGGGCCCAGCTCGCGGCGGTGATCTGAATGGTGTCGGCGGCGGGGGTACTCTGCACGACGCCGAGGTCGGCCTGACCGTAGAGCGCTTCGATCTCTTGGCGCTTACGGAACGAGTTGGCCATGTTGGTCACGATGTGCTTCGTGCTCTGCACAAAAGCACGCGGGCCAGACGTCGAGGCCTTGGCGATCGTCTCGTAGTCCACCTGACTACGGAGGATTACCTGGAAGCCATCGACTGCGGCTCGCTTCGTCTCACCAACGGCCGCCGGCTGCAGCGTCTGAATCGGAGCGCCGGGAGCAAGGTAGGTGAAGCCGTTCTCGAACACGAGCGTGATTGCCGCGTTGAACGACTCGCCGGGGCGTTTGTCGCCTCCGCGGAACGGGACGTCTTTGATAACCCGGACGCCGTTCGGGTAAATGAATCGAACCTTGTTGTCGTAGACCCTCTTGAAGATACCTTCAAGGGTGCTTGTCGAATGCGCTGTTGCCATTAGTGTTCAAGTCCCATTGCGTCATTTAGACTGTTGATGAACTCCCGACCTGTGTAGGTCCGCTGGGTTTTCACCTTGCGCTCTCCGCGCTGCTCAGACGTCCCAGACTTCTTCCTGGAACGCCGAGTCTTCGCGACCGCTATGTCCGCCTTCTTCTGCTTCCCGGACTTCCCTCTCTTCCGGCCCTTGGGTACGGTTCGAGAGAGTTCCTTCTGAAGCGCCTTGCGTTCACGCAGGAGGTGCTTGGCGGCGGTGAGCGGGTGCATGGTCTCGTCACGAGCCATTGCCGCGAGCATGATGTCTGCCATCCTCTTCCGAAGTGGATCGGAGTCTTTGGGTAGGCCGACCTCATCCAGGGCGACACTGACGTTGTGCTCGAGCGTCTGCAGTTGCTCGATCTCCGCCTGCGTGTATGTTCTTTCTGTTTTCTGCTGCCCGTTGCCGTTCTGCTGACCACCACGCGCCTGGCGTTTCAGCTGACGGTTCTCCTGGAGCTGTTTCTGAGCCTCTGGCTCGGCCTGCAGCTCCTTGTAGTACGGAACCACGTAGGCGTGCGCCAGCTCCGCGACGTGCTTGCGCGCGGACTCGTAGTTGCCGAACTTCTGCGTGTAGAACTCCTCGAGGAAGCCGAAGTGATCGTTGATCATGGCCCGCATCGTGAAGTTCGCGTTCTCGAGGGCCCGCTTCGACTCGGTCGCGCGCTTCTCGTAGAAGATCCCCTTCTGCGCGAGCGCCGCGAGCTGGTCTACGTTTTCGACTTGATGAGTCTTGCCTTCGACCAGAAGGGTGAAGCCTTCGTCCTCTTCTTCGTCCTCTTCGGCTTCATCCTCTCCAGTCTCGCCACTCTCCTCATCTCCGTCAGTATCGTCTTCATCGCTATCTGATTCATCGTCATCAGCTTCTTCGTCGGTGTCGAAGCCGTCGAGACTTTCTTCGTCACCTTCCTCTTGTTCGTCGTCGTCCTCTTCAGCCTCTTTGCCTTCGTCCTCGGGAGAGACATCTGCTTTGAACTCCTTCTCCAGGTCGGCGATCTCATCCTCGCTGAAGACGAGATTCGTGCTGGGTTCCTGCTCTTCGGTCTGGGTGGTTTCTTCGTCGGCCATGGGGTCCTCTACTGGGAGATGTTGGGTCCTATCGCCGCAGGCAGCTGAAGGTTCGGCATCTGCGGCATTCTTGGCGTACTTCGTCCGTCGACACCTGGGATACCCGGAGCTGGAGCGCCGCCCATGAAATCAGGCGCCGGGGTCGGTCCCATCGGGGCCCCGGGCGCACCCGGTGCTGGAGCTTGACCGGGTGCGCCTTGCGGAGGCAGTGGCATGTCGCCTACGTGAGTAGGCGGAAGCGGGATCGGGTAGCCGAGGACCATCAGAACCTTCTGGATCTCGGCGTCTTGGAGGAGGAGAACGTGTTCTGAGATGTGAGCGGCGACCACAGAGACCAGCTCGTTGTCGAGCGAGGCCTCGACGGAGTTCAGGATCGCGTGGTGTTCCTTGATGTGCAGGACGTGGTTGTCGTACGGGCTGGCGTAGGCTGCTCCGCCCTGGAGGAGGTTCTCGGACTCGTCGCGCACCTTGGCCAGCTGCGCGTTCTCTGCCTCGAGGAGGCTCTCCACCTGGCCCGTCTGGAGCACGTTCAGGTACTCCTCGGGCACGTTGATCAGGCCGCCCTGGAGGAGCTTGTCGGCCATCTCGACGCGGCCAGCGAAGGTGTTGAGGACAGGGTTGACCGACTCGACGATGACGCGGTCGATCTCCGAGAGGTCCTCGGCCTTGAACTTCTTCAGGTGCGTGGCGTTCTGGATCCCGACGACGCTGATGACTCTCTCGGTCTGAGCGAAGTCGCGCAGGAGGTGGAGGATCCCGGTCCCGATCCCCTCGAGCAGCTGGTGGTAGGAGTGGATGAGCGGCGTGGCGAACTGGACAGCCTTGGCGTCGATCAGAGCAAGCGCAGACCCGCTCTTCAGAGACGCCTCGGGCTGCCCACGAGCAACGCTGTTGATCCCACTCAGCAGCTCCATGTCCTGCATCGTGTGGGCAAGGAACTGGAAGACCTCTGGGGGAGTGGCCGTCAAGTTGAGTGGCTGTGGAGGCTGATCCGACTGAACGTGGTTGAGCCCCCCCTCGAGCTCAGCCTGGGTCACGTTGTCGCCCGTTTGCGTCCAGACGTTCTGGATCGCGAAGCTCTTGTGGTTCGTGGCGATCGCCGAGGCTTCCTGGTTGAGGATCTCCTGGGGAGCCTGGAGGTCGAAAGCGGGCGTGTAGCCGAAGGGGCTGAGGAGCAGCTCGCCGGGCACCACGCGCCACACGGGGATCTTCTGGTAGGGGAGGTCGGTGTCGAGCAGCAGCGCGCCGGGGATGTACTTCACCAGGCGGCCGTTGGGGAGGGCGTCCGTCTTCCTGTGGTAGAAGAAGAACACCTCGATCATGTCCGACTCCTGGTAGATGTCGTTCTCCAGGAGGAGCGGGCGGTTCGTGTCGTCGTAGCTGTCGGGGAACTTCTGCGCGGCGAGGATCTCCTCCCGCTTCTCCGGGTGCTGGACGATCAGGTCCCACATATTGACCGGCTTGCGGACGATCGTGTAGGACTGCAGGTCCCAGTCGACCTGGCCCAAGTCGTAGAAGACATCCCAGGCCGTCGGGTTGGCGAACATGACGTCGCCTTCGTACGTGAGGCTCCCATCCTCCGCGTTGCCGTCGATCTCCTCGCCGATCTGCGGGTTCCAGGTCAGCTCGACGTAGCCCTGGGCGAAGACGAGCGCATCCTCGACGGCACGCTTGAGGTACTTCTCGCCGTTCTTGTCTCGGAAGTAGGACTCCACCAGGCTCTTGCCGAGCCGGCTCTGGATAATGCTCCTCGCGTCCGAGTTCTTGGCGCGCACAATGAGCGCGGGTCGGTCACGAGTGACCAGAGTGAGGAGCTGCTGCAGCAGGTTCCTGAAGTGATTTACTGCATACCCAACGAGTTCGCCCTGCTCCCCGAGAGCGGAGACTCCAATCGAATCGATCTGGTCATCGAAGTAGAGATTATGGCTGTACTGCCAATTCTTGATCAGCCACCGCCAGTAGGCACTGGAGCGCTGATAGTTTCGGAACTCCTCGACCTTTGTCTCCAGCTTGGAGACGAGCATGTCCGGGTCCATCTCCCTGGCCCAATAGTCCTGGGCAGGGTCGTCCTCGTAGGAGAGCCGGCGATTGTCTTCGCCGTCGAATGAGACCTCGTCCGCCTCGGGATCCTGGAGCTGCGTGCCGTCCTCGTTGTAGAGGTCGAAGTCGAAGTCCGAGATGTCGACGTCGCCGTCGTCGAACCGCGAGGACTCGAGTGTCGGGCGCTCGATGTCCAGCTCGTCCACGTCGAAATCGAGATCGAACTCGAGATCGTCGGACTCACCGCCAAATCCAGCACCTTGTAGGTCGCCCTCTTCGTACTCTCTGGCCATGCTCCTCCGCGTTGCCGCGGAATAAAGAGCCAGGAAAAGAGGACTCGCGGGTTAAGGGGTCATCGTAGTAGTTCTAGGGCGAGTCTACCGAGGACGCTTGTACCTGCCAAACAGTTTCGTGATGGTGCCTTCGGTGCGCCCGCCAATTTTCCTTGGCACTTGCTCGTATCCGTAGCTCTTGTCGCGCTGCAGTCGAGCGGTGCGCGGGATCGGATTGTCGCGCCACTTCACCCCCTTGTGGAGGTACGTGTTCGACTTGATCAGGTCGAGGTGGCCCATGCCGTCGGTGCGCTCAAAGTCCGTGCGCTTGCGGTTGTAAACGCCGTAGAGGTGCTGGCGAACCATCTGCGGGCAAGCGTGCGCGTCGATCAGCACCTTGCCCTCCATGAGGTGACCACGGTAGGCCGCCAGGGAAGCCTCGGCCTTTGACTTGTCGGCCGGCATGAACGGGCAGCCGTACTCCCGGCGCAGCGTCTCGATGATGGTCAGCTGCGCGTCAGCACGCCAGATACCGTCGCTGCGGTTGCGCTCGTCGAACAGCTCCTCGTACTTCTCGTGGATCAGATCGGCGGCCTGGGGGGTGGTGAGGTACGGCTGGAAGATCTCCCCGACGAAGCAGAGCTTCTGGTTCATGAAGTCGAGGAAGCCGAAGGAGCAGCCGAGGTGGTCCTTCCAGCCCGTGTCGAGTCCGACGTAGGGCCGGTAGTAGTCCGGGTACGGGATCGACTCGTTGGTGAAGACGTAGTCCTTACACTCGTGGATCTCCGGGATCACCATGCGCGACGGGTCTCCCTTGAGCTCACACTCGATCTCACGCTGGTATGACAGGCTCCCCTTGCCTCCAACCTGCTTACAGACGAGCTGCTCGTCGTCGAGCGACCAGTCCGGGTTCTTCGACGCGGGGATCACCATCGCCGTGCGGGAGCGGATCGCGTCCTCGTAGTACCGGCTGATGAAAGGGTGCTCCATGCTCTCGGGCGGCGTCGAGGCCATGATCACGATCGGATTCGGACGGCCGACGAACTGCGCGGCGAGCACGTTCGTCATGCAGTATTCCAGCACCGAGATGTCGCGGGCCTCGTCCAGGGCGGCGAGATCACAGGCCGGTCCGCGGAGCAGGTCTCCCGCCTTGTAGTCGAGCCCGACCAGGGTGATGCGGCTCTCGAGGTGCGGCGGCCAGTCGGGCTGTCGGAAGTAGATCCGGATGTCCTTCTTGCGGAAGAGGACGTTGCGCGGCATCTCCGAGAGGATCAGGCCGAGCATCGGCTCGATGATCTCCTGGACCTGGGAGCGCGTGGCGCAGGCGTACTTAATCTGCGCGCCGGGCTGGCTTATCGCTTTCTCGATACACAGGAGCAGGAGTAGGAAGCTCTTGCCAAGTCGACGGTGGCACAGCCAGATCAGGGGACGCAGCTCCCGCTTTCCCTTGAGCGACATCCGCTGCATCTCGCGGTGGGCCTGCTCGTACATCCATCGCTGGCCGTGCGGCCGGGTCATGTGCTTCAGGCTTCCCTTGGCCCACATCGCCCGCTTGTTCGCGTCCCGGAACCGAATCAGGCTCGCCGTGTCCTCGAGCCCCATCTCCTTGAGGGTTTTCAGAATGGCCCGGGATGATCCCATCAGGCAGTGCCTCCATTTCAATCACCTCGCCGGCGAGTTCTCTGCGGAGCAGCTCCTCCTCGGCCACCTTGTGGAACAGCATACCGTCGGCGACGGTGAGGTTGATCAGGGCCTCGGCCTCGGCGTCTGAGTGCGCGGCCTCGGCGAGTGTCTTGTGAATGCTGAGGATCGTCTGGACCTCTGCCTCGTCGAGGTAGCCCGTCGTGTGAAGACGGGTCTCGAGCTTCTCGGCGAGGTCCTGGATCACCGAGCCGCTGACGTCCCTTGGCTTGCGTCGCCTGGCTGTGCGTTCACCCTTGCGCGTTGCCATCGAAGCCACCTGGGCCGAACTGCTGCGGCTGTGGAGGTCTCCTCTGGCGGCGAGTCGAGGCCTGTATCGCCTCCGACGACTGCTTGGCGTTGATCCAGGCCTCGATCTTCGCGAAGCGGTCAGACCAGGCCTCGAGGAGATCCGTGTCGCTCATGAGGTTCTGGTTGTTCTGGACCTGGATCAGGGCGACGAAGAGGCGGCACTCGTGATCGCTAAACGGTTTGTCTCCACGCTCGAGGCGCCTGGTCATGCCGGCGAGAGCCGACTCGACCACGCCCTGGGCGTCGAACGTCTTCACCGGTGTCTTCTTCTTCGTCGGCATCAGTTCTGCTTTCCTTGCTGGTAGCGCGCCAGGTTGACGTGAAAGGCACAGGCCTTGGCGTGCCGCTCGATCTCCAGCATCGCCGCCGGCCGGTCGAGCAGGGGCGTCTCGTGGTAGAGCCGCGTCATCTCGTCCAGAGCTTCCTTGTCGTTCATCGAATACTTGTTCAGAAGCTTCAGATCTCGATGGACTTCCTTCTCACGAGCACGACGCATTTTCCGCTCGGGGTTCATGGCGCGAACGCTTCGACCTCCTCGCCCACTCGCTCGGTCTGGAGGACGCGAGACTTCTTCACCTTCTTCGCCTTCTTGGGGGGCGCCTTGCGGTCGACGTCCGCGCTCATGTGGAGCGTTCCGAAGGAGTTCTTGTTTCCCCAGACGAAGCCCATCGACACCCAGCGCTCACCGACCGGCATCGGCGCCTCTCCCTGGGTCACCAGGAAGCGGTAGGTGAGCTGCTTCTTCGACGGGCAGTCGCCTATGATCAGGTGCGGCTTCGTCGAGCGGCCGTTCCAGTCCTTCTGCCACACCCCGATGAACGTCGCCTTCTCGTAGGCCTTGAACTCGAAGGTGCCCTTGTCCGGGACTCTGATGCTCCGGATGTAGTTGGTGTGTGCTTCAGTCATTGATCTTTGACCAGTCCTCCAGTCCAAACTCGTCCTTGGCGATCTTCTCGACCTCCTTCGCCAGCTCCGTGCCGTCAGCGTCTACGCACTGAGGCCGAGTCCTCTCGATCAGCTCGTCCCGCTCCCTGAGCAGGCTCCTCGCCTTTGCGGACGCCGGCTCCGTCGGCTCGTCGCCATCGAGCGAGTCGGGCTCGAACAGCTCGCCGGTGCGCGCCATGATCTGAATGCGCTGCTCAATGCGGACCAGCTTGCCGACGTCGGGGTCCTCGCTGAACCGATGCTCGTACTTTGGGTTAATTGCCACCGCGCCCTCCATTCTCTATCCGGGTGAGGATGCCGCTGATTCTTCCAAGCATCTCTGTGTTCTTCTCGACTACGTCCGAGCACTTATCGGTGGACTCGGTCGACTTCTTGCTCGTCTCCTTGTGAGCCGTGATCCACCGTTCATTGTTGTTCGTTGTGTGCCGCAGACAGATCACCAGGGTGATGATAACGACGAAGGCTCCTGGAACCAACACCAGGAGTTTCTCAGCTATGTTTTCCATCAGACTGTTTCTGCCAGGCCTGGAACTTCGTCAACTCTACAATAGAGGGCCAGGACCCCTCGAAACGCAAGCATCTGTCGTCAATGGAGATGAAGCACTCGGGCTGGCGCCTCGGGAAGAGGAGGAACGAAGGCCGCTTGTCCTCAACCGGCCAGCCGTGCGTCTTGAACCAGCGGAACATCGAGCGCCGGCTCATCGGATCCGTGTTCCGCTCACCGACGACACAGACGCAGAAGTGGTCGTGAGCGTTTCCGAGGAAGTTGAACGCCCCATCGATCGGGGCGCCGAGGATCACCGTCGACATCAGGCGCCAGTGCGCGTTGTACTCGTGGATCACCCCGTCGAAGCGGACGCACAGGATCGGCTTGTTCTGGCCCAGTGCGTCGCGCAGGTCTAGGTCTTCACTTATCACTCGGGTTCGGTTCCTCGATCTTCTGCGGGGTCACGCCGGCGCGCTCGAGGAACAGGTCGTAGGAGCAGGCGAGGTCGACTGGATCCGGAAATCCAGCGATGTAGAGATAGCAGGGGACGTCCCCGGTGCCCTCCCGGATCGCCTTGATCTGCTCCGGGTTGAAACAGAAGCGTTTACCGTCCGTCAGGTACACCTGGCAGGGGTTGACCTTGACGACTGCCGGCTGCGGCATCATCCCCGGAGGGAGCTGGCCGGGGATCTGAAGGTGCGGGCGTCTCGACATGGGTGGTCTCCGGTTGATCGTGGAGCCAGTTAGCTGGCACCCAGTAAAGGTAACTCTTGCCGTCGTTCTTCAATCCGTACCAGGGAGACTGGTGCCCGTCAACTCCCCAGATCCACCCGGCTATGTTCAGGGTGTGGGGGTGGTGAATGATCTGCACCAGCATAAACGGCCAGCGGAGGTCCTTGAGCTCAGGCTGCAGACAGAGGCAATTCGCCCCCCGGCGGGTCCTTACCTGCCACCCATGAACGTCCGAGGTCCTGCCGTGCGTGCCTGGCTGAGGGCTCCAGTGGACGCCCAGAGCGCGGGCCAGGGCCACCTCTCCGAGGGCTCCGACTCGCTGGTCCTCGCGGCCACCCTTGGATCCGTAGACCTCCTTGTAGCCCTTCGCCACAGCTCGGTCCCGGAGGAGATCTGCGCCGCCCAGGGCCTCGTTGACGTCGTCGTCGGTCAGTTCGACAATCCCTCGAGGCGGGAGGTCGAAGCTCGCGGGAAGCCGCCTCGCTCCGTGGGGCGGGATCTTCGAGGGGAGGTAGAGGCCCACCTCGGCGTTCTGACAGTAGTAGGGGTCGTTGTGCCGGTAGCTCGGGTTCGTGGAGGTCTTCGTGTGCTTCCAGACGCCGGGGCCGAGCTGCTCGACGCGAGCCCTACGGTAGTCGTCGTACTCTCGGTGTTCTACTTGGTCCACATTCCCAGCCCTGCTCCTCGTCTTCCTGCTTCCACTTCTTCTCCAGGTACTCCAGGACTCGCGGCATCCAACGGACCAGGCGTCTTATCATTGCCCGCCTACGCGCAACCGCAGGGGGGCAGCGGGTTTTTTTGCGGTGACCTCGATCGGCACGATGTTCGACTCCATGCTGAACGCGCCGGCGTCACTCTGCACGCGTACGGTCATGAGATACTGGCCCACGAGCGTACCGCTGAAGAGCTGCCGCGCGACGTGCGTGTTCGTGCCCACGACAGGAGCCATGGTCGTGAGGATCCTGAAGGGCGGAGCAGGAGGGTTCGCGGGAGGATCAGCGCGAAGGACGAACTCCGCGACGATGACGGGAACGTCTTCTCCGTTGACGTCCTTGCCGCCCCAGTCGTAGTGGATCGGAACGTCGGAGTCCTTGTCGACCTTCTCGTACGCGGTCTGCGCTCTGGCGTACTGCCAGGCGCCGAGGAGGACCGTGAGCAGAATCGCCAGAACGATCATCACCTCGAGGATCGTGAACTTGCGCTTCATGGCGTTACTCCTTGATCTGTTCGATGGCGATCGTGCCGCGCACCTTCACATAGAGCCCGGACGCCTTGTCCTTGAAGACCAGGACACTCGAGCCCTCGGGAGACCGGGTGTGGCCCTGGGAGGTCCACTCCCCGACGACATTGCCGCCAGAGTAGAGCCGGACCCGGTGGTCCTTGCCACGAGAGGCGCGAGCCGCGTTCTCGGCGTCGGTGCAGCCAGAACAGTAGTAGATCACACCGATAATGAGGATCCACGCGAAGATGGCTCGTACGACCCGAGGTCCGTTGGTGCGCATTCTCTTAACCCATCAGGTTAATGAAAACGGCCTGACGAAATCGAAGTGACGTGTTTATGGGGCCGAGCTTTCGCCATCCCCTCGCCGGCAGATGGGCCGGCGATAAGAATCGAACTTATGATGTAGTCACGACAGCATTCAGGCCGGGGCGTACTCTATAAAGAGCCGACAAGGATTGAAAGTGAGGGTACGAATCTCTTCCAAAAAGGGATGTACTCACTCTCGAGCATTCGGCTCATCTCCGTAAGAGCGAAGCTGGGCCCGGACCCAACGCCATTTGACGACGTGCTTCGCTCAATTCTGGCACGGGCGGCTGCTGGGGCACCTGACTTCCCAGCTCTTCCTGCGCTTCACCGCGGTTCCACGCAGGCTGCGTTTGTAGGTTTGCGCCAAGCCTCCCTCATTCTGATTAGCGGCGCAACGAGGATTGGCGAGAGGGTTTTTGTGCTACCAATTACACTACACGGCCTTTTGAGGGGCCGCGTCCGGACTCGAACCGAAACTTTCTAAGTACAAATTAGATGTACTCTCAACCGAGCATTTGCGCCTATTTTATAAGCCCCGACAAGGGGTAGATTCACGAGACGATATCAGATGTGAGATGTAGTCCCGTTGAGGGCATTCGGGGCAATTCTTGTTTTCAAAGAGCAGTAGAGGCGCGACGAGTCTTCGAGTGAGGGACAACGGGTTTGACCCCGCAACGGTACTCTACCACTGAGTTACACAGTCGATTTAACGGCCGTGACTGGACTCGAACCAGCGACTCCCGGCTTGACAGGCATGTACTCACTCAGGCATTCGCGCCAGCTCGTTATCGTGTAGGGCCCTGGGTGAAAAGTAAACTGGAATCTCTGGATGCTGGTGACGCCAGGCGTGCATGATCTTACGGATCCCCTTGCCGAAGCCCTCCTGTCGACGATCGAGCCCCGTGCGCGAGGTGTTGAGCCACACGACGGCGTCGACCTCAAGGCCCTTCCGAAGACAGCGCGGGACCTGAGTTCCGGCGACTATGAAAGATTCTTTCCCAGTCACCAGTGAGCATATCTTCGAGGGAATCGTCGGCCAGTCTTTCCTCGAGAGCACATCGGTATGGACAACCTCCTTCGGAGGGGTCCCACGTCCGCCTTCCTCGAGCAGCAAGGTTTTCCCGCTGTTCACCACGCCGGTCAAGGCGACGCGGGGATAGACCTCGAGCAATTTGCGCCAGACCGTCGGTGTAAGCTGTTCTTGTATCAGCGTCATTGACCAGCTTCTCCCAGCTCTCTCGGTTGGCCCAGATCGTGTTCGAGATCGAGTAGACGTAGCCCTTCGGGATGAACGGGCTCAGCTGGATCTGAAACGACCACAGCATCGGCTTGTCAGGCGGAAAGAGCTGCGGCATCGTCTTCCTGGCGACACCGGCGGCTACCGCTATCGCTCCAAGAACGGCTTTGAGGAACGAACGCCTTTCGACTCTTTCCATGATCCGTTCTCCATTCTCAGGTACACAAGCTCGTCGGTCGTCATCACGATGAGCGTCCCAGGGATGAGCTTCACTTTGGCGAGGCCCGGGTCGCCCTTCGCCATCGCCCAGATCCCCGGCTTGTACCAGTTGGTGTGCGTCACCACCGGATCGGGCTTCGGCATGACTGAAGGCAGCGCCCCAGGAACGACAAGGGCGGTGGCGCACCCGAGGGCTGCTTTCAGAAAACTACGACGGTTCCTTTTCATGCACAGACGTTAGCTCGACAGCCTTGATCTGGTCAACCCAGAAACCCTTCGACGCCTGGCCCTTCGCCACAGCGTCGAGAAAACGGAACACACTGTCGGAGAATCCCCCGACGTTGAAAATGTCGTCACGCTCCTTCGCTTGCGTAGACGCGTACGGGTTGATGTCGATGCAGACCATCTTCGCCTGCGGGCTTTTGCGCTTGAAATGCTCCCAGGCTCGCATCGTCCCTGTCGGCTGGTTCAGCCCTTGGAGGGACTGGTAGCGATAGCCCGGGTAGCGGCCGTTGGACTCGACCCAGGACTGGTTGTCGGACACGTAGACGCAGAGGTCCCCGGTGAGGCCCTGAGCGTTCAGGAGGTCGAGCGGTGCAGCCAGATTGGTAGCGCCCCCGTTGAAACGGGCCAGGATCTCCGTGTTGGTCATGACGGAGTCGCGCGGGTTGAGCCGGACGTTGTGCGCCCGCTGGTCGAACGGAATGACGACCGTCTTCGGGTTGGCGCGGAGAATCGCGGATGCCACCAGCGCGGCGACCATCTGACAGGTTACCCGGGTCGTGGAGCCCTTGCGGGCGCCCGTGACCGGAGACTGCATGGAGCCCGAGACGTCGGGGAAGACATAGATCTGGCCGGTGGTCGAAGGGATGTTCTCGAGGGACGCGTCGAGTGCGTCCTGGAGAGCCTCGGAGATGTCGTGAGGCACGTCCTTGACCGCGTGGTATGCCATGAACAGCTGGTAGGGGAAGCAGCGAGCGCGGCGCACCAGCTCGGGGCTGGCGAGACGCCTGGCCACGACCTGGATCATCTTCGGGTCCTCGAACACCCCGTGTCGCTTGAAGGTGTTCAGGTTCATCCGGGTCATCTGCCACGGCGCGCGATTCGCGATGTCCGTCCACTCCTTCTTCCCGAGCTTCAGCGAGGTCAGCATCTGGAAGGGGACGTCGGGCACCTCGATGTCGATGCGGTCCTCGCCGACGCGGTGGGAGTAGGCCTTGTACGCCTCGAAGTCGCGGACGAGGTCCGGGAGCACATCCAGACCTTCGGCCCAGACGTTCTCGTTCTTCCCGATCAGGTACGCGAAGAGCGCGGCCTGCATCTTGCTCGCGGGCTTGGGGTGAACCATCTTGATCACGTCGGCGATCGACGGATCCTGGCCCACGGAGTCGCGGAAGAGCCGGTCGAACTTCCGTCCGGTCAGCCACCCGCGCACGAGGCGGCGGGGCGCGGATCCCATGCTCTTCCGACCGGTCACGCCCGAGCGGACGATCTGGACGAAGTTGCGCAGCATCCGTGCGTTGTCCATGACGAGCGGGAACGCCAGATTCAGCAGCGGATCCTTCCGGGCAGCCAGCACCGCGCAGAGCAGCGCCGGCATGTCCTTCATGAACGCCTGGCGTCGAGCGTAGACCGCGGTGCGGGCGACGAAGTCCGAGCTGCAGCCATCGGCGAGCTTCAGCACCTTCTCGAGCTGGGCCTCCGCGGTCGCGTAGAACGTGTTGCCGAAGCAGCCGGTGGCGGCGAGCTGCGCGAGCCCGTGCTCGGAGCCCTGGTCGTACGCCGTGCCGCCTGCCTCGTTCTTGATGTCCGTGTTGGGGAGCAACTGTCCCCGAGTGGACGCAAAGACACCCTTGTTAGCCATCGGCCTGTCCTCCCTGGCTTAGGGTTGTGGGGTGGAAACGTGAGGAGTCTACAGCCCCCGCGCCGCGATGTCCCGCGCCAAATCGAGGCACAGCCGGGTTCTCCAATCACCCACGCGCAGCATCATGGTCTCGACATCCACCTCGGCGACGACCCCGCCACCGTGGGTGATGCGGGCCATGTAGGAGTCCCGGTTCATCCGACGCTGGACGAAGACGTCGTACTCGCTCGTGGGGAGGTGCCTCCGTATTTCGAGCTCGATCATCCCCGGCCAGCTACCGTCGATCTGCTGGCGCCGGCGCTGCTCCGCCAGTTCGTACATCGGGACCTGATTCACTCCAGAGAGATGTGGGGAGTCTGCCCATCCCAGAGGGCTCAGGCCTATGGCCTGGTCGTATCCCTGCTGGGTGATGTGGAGGATCCGGCTCACCGCTTGATCCCCTTCTCGACCCCGTCGGCGATGATCTCGACGGCCCCTGCTCGAGCGCGATCCAGGAGGTCCGATCGCTCCCGAGGGGGCGGGTTCATCAGCGCGATCCCCGCGAGGACGACGCCCAGGGCGACGAGCGCGACCTTCCAGAGCTTCACCGGCTCTTCCTCACGACCGGCGGGGAGTGGACGTCGGACGGGCGGACGTTGCCGCCGCCGAGCGCGTACTTCCCGAGCCACTCGCGCGCGGCGGAGCGGACCTTCAGATCCCCGTCGATGGCGTCCTGGACGCAGGCAGCCGCGACCTTCTCGATGTCGTCGGTCGAGATCTGGTTGATCACGGCCGCGAGGTAGCTGCGCTCGTTGCGCTTGCGCCTGACGGTCGCCACGAGGGTCTGGGCCTCGATGACGTCCTTATCGGTGAGGGGCGGCAGGTCGGTCATGCTCTTACTCTGAGGAGCCCGGGGAAGGTTTCAATGTCGGTGATCCCGCCTGAGGCGAACGGACTGTCCGTGTTGGCCGTGAAGAGGAAGTCCCGCCGGCGCTGGCGCGCGTGGGTGTAGTAGTGCTCGTCCTCACAGGTCAGCGTGTACTGGGCCTCGGGCGTGCCCTCGAGGATCTTGATCTGGAGCGTGAACAGCTCAGTGCCGCCCGGGATCGTGATCGGCGGGACGATCCGCTCCTGGCTCATGGAGAAGAACGCCGCCGCGTACTCCCACCACTCCTCGGGAAGCGCGTGGTGCGGGTCGTGCTTGACGAACTGGAAGATTGACCAGAACTTCTCCTCCCCGTCCTCGTCGACCATGCCCTGTGCGGTGAGGTAGTCGGTCAGGTACTTCCCGAGCTTGACTCCGACGGCCTGGAAGAGCCCGTAGCCGCTCCGGGCGACGTTCGGGAGGAGGCCCACGCCGCCGCCGATGTGGAAGCCGCTCGTTTTGTAGACGCAGCCCGCCTCGACGGAGATCTCCACGGTGTCGCCGGGACTCCCCTCGGCGTCCCCGATGTCGAAATACGGGACTCGGACCTTCGGAGGAGGAGGGGGCGGGGGCGCAGGAACGATAGGTTGTGGGTCTGGTCCGCCCCCGCCGGGGGGAGGGGTGATTGGAATTGTGACCGGTCCGTCTGAGACTTTGACGAGTTCGCCCTCGACGAGCATTGTTCCTCTCATGCCGATTCTCCTGTGGGTGGTATCCAGCTCTCAACGTCTCTGATCGTTCCGTTTCCATTGAAGGCCCCCGCGCGCGTAAGGAGGTCCTCGAGGAGGGCGTCCTTCTCGGCCGTGGTGAGCGCGGTGAAGAGCTTCCCGTTCGTCGGATCCGAGCGGAGCTTCTGGGCCGTGCGGGTGGTGTCGGCGGTGGCGATCTCCGCCTCGAGCAGGATCTGCTCGTCGAGATACTGCCGCTCTGTCGGCTCTACATCGATCGGATCGCGCCAGACGACCTGCTCGGTATCGTCGATGGCGCCCCCCTTCCAGCCCCACTGAGCGCTGCCTCGAAGCCTACCGAGGAGCTGCCTGACGTCTCCGCCTGGGATTATCGCCATCAGAGCCTCCAGAGCTCAATCGTGGTGTAGATCTCGATGTTTACGATCGTCGTCGCGGCGACCGCCAGGCCCATTCCCCAGGTAGCGACCGACAGCTGGCACTCGTGCTGGATCTCGAGCGACTGAGCGTCGGCGACGGTGAACTGGCCGACGATGAAGCTCCAGACCTCCGTTTGGGTCAGGAATCCGGCCGTCAGACCGCTGAAGGAGTTGACCGAGAGGCCGAGGTCCGAGGCGGCCGTCGTGTTCCTCAGCCGGGCCGTCGAAGCCCCGACCGCCAGTGACGGTGCCGCGGCCCAGAAGATGTACGTTCCGGCCTCGAGGATCAGGACGTTCGATATCAGGGAGACCACCAGGGACGAGTCGTCGTGGACGATCGTATTGAGATCTCGGGTCCTGAAGGCGCCCAGGGTGAAGGTTCCGCCATGCACACCGTCCGCCTTCTCGTCGCGGATCATGATGTAGTCGCTGGGGTTCGTCCCGGCGAGCGCGGCTATCGCGGCCAGGATCGCGGTTCGGGTGTCCCGCACCAGGATCGAGTGGTCGCCGAAGTAGATCCTCGAGACCGGGCCCGCGTCCGCCGGGAACTCCGCACTGGCGGGCTCGTCCACGACGCCCAGGATGTCCTGGGCCCGAATGGTGATCGTCTCGTTCGTCTCCCACGTCGTGAAGTCGAGCTCGTCGGTCTGGAGACCGGATCCCAAGCTGAGTCTCTGCGGCCTGAACATGAAGGTAAGTATAGGGGGGTCTTGGGTGGTTCAGGTCAAGACCGCAGTTAATAGACCACCCGGCACCCCAGAAGTCGAAAGTAGCCTATTAGAGATTCCGAAACGTGGCACGGGCACCACCTAAACCCCGCCCAGGTCAAGAGAAAAGGAGATGTCACATCTCTCCCCCGTGTCACGTTCGGCGTGACCTGGCCTTCTCCTCGATCTTCTCGAACTCCTCGAGGACCTTGATCTCCTCGTTCGCCTTCGCCCACTGGCGGAACTCGGCCTCGATCTTCTTCCCGCACATCTCGTACAGCGCTCTCATCGCCTCCGGCCGGCCCGTCAGCGGCAGCCGGAGCGACGTGTCCACCACCAGCTCAATCACCCTCGAGATCGGGTCGCTCATCTGAGTCATTGGCATCCTTCCAAACCGCGGTCCTGTCCTACAGTAGATCCTCTTCGCCAGCCCACCGTACCCGAAACCTCTGGCCCAGGGCTCACGGATCTCAGTCACACCAGCCACCCGAGCAGAAACCCGAGCCCGAAGCACAGCAGGCCAAGCACGATCGCCACGAAGAGCAGCGCCTGGCCTATCCCAGCCGTCATTCCTGAGTCCATTGGCATCCTCCTCGGTAAACCCCCAGGCCGGAGGGAATCGAACCCACGCCTACGAAACGCGCGGCAGCCTCCCGGTGATCAAATCCGGGACAGCCCAGGGGGGCGAGATTTTTTTTCTTTCAGCCGTCCAGATCGGAGGGGGGTGATTTTTTCTGGCCGCGGTTTCCAAAGGTTAATATCTGAAAGTAAGGATAGGGGTTGCCAAAAGTCAAGTCATTGCCAACAGGCAAGATGTGCCAAAAGTCAAGCGATGTCCGTTAGTCAATTCGTGGACCCTGCGTCATACATAAGTCCAGCTTATGGGTGGTGCACCGCGTCGAGGTCACTTGACAAAAGTCAAGTTCTGGACGTAGCCTGAGGAAGGCGGCGGCGATCCGAATCTTAACCTTTGGACATCCACCCGGGCGCGCGGATGTGACCTCGAGTGAAGACGATGCGCGGAAACCGGTCCTCCCGACTTAACTTACGTCAAGTTTGATACCTTGAGAACATGCCGGAGGCTCGGGGCGCGATTCGGGACCAGAGCGGACCTTGAAACCAGACGCCGTCCGGAGGCTCGACGCGCCATCGTCCGTCGTGATCGGATGCGCGCAAGTCTACGCGGACACCGATGGCGAAGACGACACGAACGCCACGCGGGAGAATCACGAGCGAATATGTAGGCTCGGAATACACTGCTATGATAGCGCGAAACGCGTTGGAGCTCCTCGAGTCGATTCCATCGGAGCGTAGACTACGCGGCCGAAAGCGTTTGGGCAAGCGTTGGAGCACGAACGCGAACGCTTGCGCATCGTGTCAACTCACGACGCATCCACATCTTGCGCGCGGTCTCTGCTATCGGTGTTACCACGATTTGATTAACACGAATAGACGAGCCGAGCGGGCAGTACAGAACTTGCCTAAAGTTAACTGCCGCACTGACCTATGAGCCTGGCTTATCTGAAAATAACCTGAGATTCTCGCCCCTTTCCCTTGGCATTCTCGATAGAATGATTGCTCGGGCGTTGCTTACTGACAGGCAAGCAAGAGGGAAGCACGATGAGACTACCAAAGGGCGATGAGATTCGGGCCCTTGTTCTCGCCGAGATGCGCATCGCTCTCAAGGCAAAGCGCATCAACCTCGGGCAATGGGTCGCGGCGCAATCGGTCGTTTGGCCAGAGACTACGCCAAAGATTCTCGGCGACTCTCTCAAGGTCCAAAAAGGGCGCAAGATCGGCTTTGAAACGGCCGTTATCTATCTGGCGCCAGCGGTCGAGAGTGTAGCGTACGGGGGCGAAGACACCTGTTTAGGGCGCTCGCGAGGTTGTACGCTCGCCTGTCTTGGCCATCGCTCGGATCGGCTTAGAATGGTCTCTGGCGCC
>DAOWCM010000244.1 GCA_030639555.1 Candidatus Eiseniibacteriota bacterium
AGAAGGACTCGCGGAAGGCGAACGCGTCGTGACCGAGGGTGCCTTCAAGCTGGACAGCGCGCTGCAGATCCGCGCGAAGCCGAGCATGATGAGCCCGGACGCAGGTGACTACGATACTCCGAGGCCTCCGGCGGGCGGCGCCGGCCACCAGCACTAGCAGATGCCCACTGGGGCGGGACGCGGCAGCCAAATGGCCCGAAAGAACGACAACAGCCACTTCGAGGAATCGTCGGCGCTGAACGCGATGATCGGCTTCTGTCTCAGGAACAAGCCGGTGATCGCGCTCGTGGTCGTGCTCGTGATCGCGTGGGGTCTCATCGTCGCCCCGTTCGAGTGGGATCTCGGGGGCCTTCCACGCGATCCCGTGCCGGTCGACGCGATTCCCGACATCGGTGAGAACCAGCAGATAGTCTTCACAGAGTGGATGGGCCGCTCGCCTCAGGACGTCGAGGACCAGATCACCTATCCGCTGACCGTGTCCCTCCTGGGCATGCCTGGGGTCAAGACGGTCCGGAGCTACTCGTTCTTCGGCTTCTCCTCCATATACGTGATCTTCGAAGACGGTGTGGACTTCTACTGGTCTAGAAGCCGCGTCCTTGAGAAGCTCGCCAGTCTGCCTCCCAACACGCTGCCGAACGACGTCCGGCCGATGCTCGGTCCCGACGCGACCGCCCTCGGACAGGTCTACTGGTACACGCTCGAGGGGCGCGACGAGAACGGTGACCCTGCAGGCGGGTGGGACCCACAGGAGCTCCGCTCGATCCAGGACTGGTACGTCCGCTACGCGCTGATGTCCGCCAGGGGTGTCTCCGAGGTGGCCTCCATCGGTGGGTTCGTTCGTGAGTACCAGATCGACGTCGATCCGTTGGCACTGCATGCGCGCGGCGTGACCCTGGAGCAGCTGGTCAACGCCGTCCGCATGTCGAACATCGACGTCGGCGCGCGCACCATAGAGGTCAACCGCGTGGAGTACGTCGTGCGCGGCCTCGGCTTCATCGAGAAGATAGAGGATATCGAGAGCATCGTCGTGGCCGCCGTCGAGGGCGTTCCGCTCAGGTTGAGTGAGGTGGCCACCGTGCAGCAGGGCCCGGCCCCGCGCCGCGGCGCTCTGGACAAGGGCGGCGCGGAGGCCGTGGGAGGAGTCGTGGTCGTTCGCCACGGCTACAACCCGCTCGCCGCGATAAGCAACGTCAAGGAGAAGATCCGAGAGCTCGGCCCGGGGCTCCCGAGCAAGGTCCTCGATGACGGCACGGTCTCGCAGGTGACCATCGTCCCGTTCTACGACCGCACGTCCCTGATACACGAAACCCTCGGTACGCTCAACACCGCGCTGTCGCTCGAGGTTCTCGTCACAATCATCGTGGTCATCGTCATGGTGATGCACTTCGGCGGCGCGATGATGATCTCGGGGGTGCTGCACCTTGTGGTCCTCATGTGCTTCATCGGCATGAAGATGTTCAAGGTCGACGCCAACATCGTGGCACTCTCCGGTATCGCCATTGCCGTTGGTACGATCGTCGACATGGGCATCATCCTCACGGAGAACATACTCAGGCACCTCGACTCGGCGGACCCGTCCGAGAGCAGGCTCGACGTCGTGCAGCGCGGGGCCTCCGAGGTCAGCGGCGCCGTGCTGACCGCGATACTGACGACCGTCGTCAGCTTCCTGCCCGTGTTCGCGATGACCGGCGCAGAGGGGAAGCTCTTCGGGCCGCTTGCATACACCAAGACGTTCGCGCTCTTGTCATCCGTGCTCGTTGCGCTCATCATCCTGCCGCCGCTTGCTCACCTGGTGCTCAGACGGCGTGGGGCGGAGCGCCCAGTCGGCCGCGCCCGCGCCCGAGCGCGGGACGTGGGACACGGGCTGCTCGTGGCCGCAGGTATCGCGTTGGGCTTCGCCACCACGTGGTGGGCAGGTCTCATAGTAGCGCTGCTCGGGGCCCGTTACTTCGTGGCTCCCATCCTCGAGCGACGCGGCCTGCGCCTGCCCGCGCACACGCCGCTCATTCTGGTGGGGCTGCTCGTGGCGGTGACCCTGACCAGGCACTGGATGCCGCTCGGGCTGGGACGTGCGTTCTTTCCCAACGCCGTCATGGTCTTCCTGATGCTGGGCGGGTTGCTGACGTTCTTCAAGCTGTTCGCGCGGTTCTACCCGAACATGCTCACCTGGTGTCTGGACAACAAGCAGAAGTTCATCGTCATACCCGTAGTGGTGGTCCTTCTGGGGAGCCTCATCTGGTTGGGATTCGACGGCGTGTTCGGCTTCATTCCGACGGGCCTCGGCAGGTTAGGCGTTTCAGAGAACGGGATACGTTCGAGCGCCGTCTGGTCCGGTCCGGCCCATGCTTTCCCGGGCCTCGGGCGCGAGTTCATGCCTCCGCTGGACGAGGGCTCGTTCCTCTGGATGCCGACGACGATGCCCCACGCGTCCATCGGTGAAGCGCTCGACGTCCTGCAGAAACAGGACCGCGCGTTCGGAGCCATACCTGAGGTCGAGAGCGTTGTCGGCAAGATAGGCCGCGTCGACAGCCCGCTCGACCCCGCGCCGATTTCCATGATCGAGACGGTCATCAACTACAAGTCGGAGTATGTCAGCGACGAGCGCGGACGCGCGCTTCTGTTCAGGTACGATCGGAAGAGCGGAGAGTATCCCCGCGACGAGTTCGGCGAGCTGATCCCCGACAGACGGGGGAGACCGTTCCGGCAGTGGCGCCCCGAGATCGAGAGCCCCGACGACATCTGGCAGGAGGTCGTGCGCGCCGGGCGGATTCCCGGCACGACGTCGGCCCCGAAGCTCCAGCCTATCGAGACAAGACTCGTCATGTTGCAGAGCGGGATGCGTGCGCCGATGGGCGTGAAGGTCAAGGGGCCGGATCTTGAGACCATCGAGAGGGTCGGGCTCGAGATCGAAAAGCTCCTGAAGCAGGTGCCGGGGGTCGAGCCCGGGAGTGTCTTCGCCGACAGAATAGTGGGTAAGCCGTACATCGAGATCGATATCGACCGCGAGGCCATCGCCAGGCACGGCCTGCACGTCGGGAACGTCCAGAGTGTGATCGAGACCGCCGTGGGCGGGCGGAGGGTGACGACAACCGTCGAGGGAAGGGAACGCTACCCCGTCCGCGTGCGCTACGCGCGCGAGCTCAGGGATCGGCTCGAATCGCTAGGTGGCGTTCTCGTTGCGACGCCGGGCGGGGCGCAGATCCCGCTGCGCGAGCTCTCGGAGATCCGCTACGTTCGTGGGCCCCAGGCCATCAAGAGCGAGGACACCGCGCTCGTCGGGTACGTGACATTCGGAGGCCGCCCGGGCTTCGCTGAGGTCGATGTGGTCGAGATGAGCAGGGCATACCTGGAGGAGATGCGGGCCGACGGCGTACTCGACGTGCCGGAAGGCGTGAGCTACAGGTTCGCGGGCAGCTACGAGAACCAGGTGCGCGCGCAGAAGAAGCTCGCGGTGGTGCTCCCGCTCGCCCTTCTCATCATCTTCATGATCCTCTACCTGCAGTTCAAGTCCGTTGCGACGACCCTCATCGTCTTCTCCGGCATAGCCGTGGCGTGGGCGGGTGGTTTCATCCTGTTGTGGCTGTACGGGAAGCCCTGGTTCCTGGACTTCTCGGTCATGGGGGCGAGCATGCGGGACCTGTTCCAGATCCACCCGGTCAACCTGTCGGTGGCCGGGTGGGTCGGCTTCCTCGCGCTGTTCGGTATCGCGTCTGACGACGGCGTCGTGCAGGCGACATACCTGGACCAGGCGTGCTCATCCCGGGAGCTATCATGTGACAGCGACGTCCGGAAGGCGGTCATTGAGGGCGCCTCCCGCCGCATCCGCCCGTGCCTCATGACCAGCGCGACGACCATCCTGGCGCTTCTTCCCGTCCTGACCTCGACCGGGAGGGGGTCGGACGTCATGGTGCC
>DAOWCM010000206.1 GCA_030639555.1 Candidatus Eiseniibacteriota bacterium
GTCAGCTCTCCGCCCCCGGGATTGCAGAAGCACCCGGTCCTGAGGGAGATGGTGACGCGGGCGGCCTCTTCCTCGACGACGCGATGGTCGAAGAACTGAGAGTCCGGATCGTAGAAGTTCATCGTCACCGTGCCGCCCCGCATGTGCGTGTCGAGCGGACCGTAGATGTGAAGCACCTCCCGGCCGTTGCCGTGATGGAGGCCGTGAAGGCGCCCGAGCAGCCAGGCAGTCAGGCAGCGGACTCTCTCATGGATGACATCCAATCCCACTGAGGTGAGATGATCCAGACCGATCGCGACGGCAGGGAGCGACAGGTAGTTCAGCGTGCCGTCCTCGAACGCTGCCTCGCTGTCGTGGAGGTAGTGCTTGTCGCCCTGCACCGATGCGACGGTTATCGTCCCCCCGGCGAACCAGGGACGCTTGAGCTTCGCGAGCGCGTCCCTCCTCGCGAGCAGACAGCCCACGCCGGTCGGGTAACCGAACATCTTGTAGAATGAGAGGGGAACGAAGTCCGGCTTCCAGCGACCAAGGTTCAGATGGTTGGTCGCAACGAAGGCGGCGGCGTCCAGAATGACGTCCCAGCCACGTTCTTGAGCCGTCTCTATCCACTCGAGCGGGTGCTGCACACCGGAGAAGTTCGACTGTGCGGGGTAGGCGAAGAGCCCGTTCGCGGCGCCCCCCGGGAGTTCATCCAGCATGCGCAGAAGCTCGTTCTCATCGACGCGTGTCTCGGGAAGCACGAGCGGTACATAGGTTGTCGCGACGCCCCGGGTCCGCGCGTACTCACGGATGCCGTTGACCGAGTTGTGGTTGTCGAACGTCAACAGGAAGCGGTCGCCCTCAGTGAAGGGATAGGCCTCACCGATCAGCTTCAGGGCGCCGCTGGCGTTCGGGGTGAAGATGACGACGTACTCGTCGGGAGAGGCGTTGAAGAAGACGAGGACCCTGCGTCGCGCCTCCTCCGCCATCTGAGTCATGGCCGCCGACGTCGGATTGAGCGAGTGGGGATTTCCGAGAACGCGGTTCTTGAGAAGTGACGTGTGCCAGCGAAGCTGGCTCTCCGCATAGAGACTCCCGCCGGTGTAGTCGAGATAGATGTGCCCCTTGGCATCGAGGCGCGTGTACTCGGCCGCGCGCAGATCGTCGATCACTCCCGTCTCCGCGTAAGAGGGATACTCCTCGAGGAACAGGGCGAGCTCCTCATCTAAGGCGTGAAGCACCTGGCCCTGCTGTTCTGCTGCCGACATCACACGTCCTCTCACTTCTGTACCCCGGTTCTCGCAGCGGCGCCTTGGAATGCGAATGAGTGCGGAGCCTTTGCTTCTGCGTCCGACTCGGGCCGGCGCAACGCCCACCCGAGCCCGGAGTATACCATATCCGGGCTCCCGGGCGCCGCCTACTCCTCGAGCCCGAGGCTGACCGGCGACATGTGCGACGGGTACTCGACGACGTACTCGATCGAGATCTCTCGTTTCTCTCCGTGTTCCATCTGGAGCTTCCACGTGAGCAGACCCTCGTCGGTCTGCTCAGAAGGTTCAGGGACGAACTCGAGCTTGTCGATCTTGACCTCTCTCATGGTGGACACCGGCACACGGTCCGCGATCCGAAGCTCGGTGGTCCCCCGCCGGAAGTTCTCCACGGATATCAGGTACGTGTATCTCACCTTCGTGGTCTTGCTCTTCGCCTTCGAGATGGTCTCTTTCTTCTTCAGGATGTGCTCGACCTTCACGTTCTGGTCGACGCCGAGATACATCTCGAACTCCTCGCCGGAGGCGACTGCCTTGATGCGGTCCTTGCCGACGAAGTTCGACACCTTCGTGCTGCTGCCCTCAGGCACAGTCTCGACATACACCTCGGCCGCACCCGGGAGAAGCGGGATGGCCAGCGGATTCGTGAGAGTTCCCTTCACGAAGACGTGCTCCGAAAGACGCGGGACGGCCTGGAGGACGAAGTTGCCCGGTATCCGCTCTCTCACGACGAGAGAACGCCTGGGCTCGGCGCCCGTCTCGAGATCGATCGGCTTGGGGATGACGAGGTTCGCCGCGAACTCGGAGCCGAGCAGTTCGGCCCCCACGTGCAGGATGGCAGGCGGCTCCACGTAGTCCTTCACCTCGCTGGCCCTGCCGCCGCGGACGTGGAGCTCGCCGTCGACAAGGACGACGCCGGGCTGCGTCGCCACGGCCTCAGCGACGGTGCTGATGGCGCGGACCTTGACTTCATCCGCCATGAGAGTCTCCTGCTGGAGCGCGAAGTCCACACGCTCCACGCGGCCAACGGAGACCCGGACGCGCGACTTCCTGCTGGTCTTGTACCCCATGTACGAGGCCTGCAGCGTGTAAGAACCGGCGGTCACTTCGGAGATGATGTAGACGCCGTCCGTGTTCGTCACTGCTCCGCTGGCAGTGCCGCGGACGCTCACGTTGGCGTAGGGCAGCGACCGTCCGGTCGCGGCATCAGTCACTCTGCCGCGGATGGTCCCGGTCGTGCCGCCGACGTAGAGCGGCAGAAGCTCGGGCGGCGCGGCGCCCACGTGTGGAGTCGCGGTGGACAGAAGCGCCGCGACGCCCTTCCAGTCCTCGCCGGTGGCCTGGACGATGCGCGCGGCATACGTCAGCTCGACCTCATCGTCACGCTCGATGTAGCGGACGGTGTACTCGGGATACCACGACGCATCGGGAACGAGGTAGGAGAGCTCGACCGTAAGGGAGCCTCCGGATTCGATCTCGCAATCGACGACCACCTCCTTGCCTGGCCCCTCCCCAACCTGCATCGACCTCAGCTCGGACCCAATCCAGGACCTTCTTCCCTCGAGGTCGGACATCTCATCCTCGAGCTCATCCAGTCTGTCGTCCGTAGTGACGTTCTCCGTCTCGAAGAAGCTCAGGACGCCGTCCCAATAAGAGGGCGCGAAGTCTCCCTCGGTCAGCTGCTCCTGCCCGAGGTCGCTCGAGAACTGACTGATCGACCAGGCGAGATCCTTGCGGCGCTTGAGCGCCGTCCGCCGTATCCGCAGGGGCTTCAGCTTCGCATCGAGCTGCTCCAGCTCCTCAACAAGCTCCTTGAAGCGCGGGGATTCCACTCCGCTCGTCTCAGTTCTGCGCAGGTCGATGCCCACGATCCTGGCGCCGCTCATACCGGTCCCCTCAACATTGAGGGACGTCTCGATGAACTTCTCAGGCAGATCGCCGCAGACCAGCCGAACGGAGCCGGGCTGGAGCTCGACCTCTCCCCTGCGGACGATCTGCGCCTGATGGCCGTAGATGGTCGCAGAGACGATGTCCGTCTCGAGCGGCACCTCCTCCGTGTCGTCCGCGGCCGGCGCGGGCAGCGCGACCGCGAGCGTCGCGCAGAGAAGAAGCCAGGGTGCCGCTGACAACAGGATCCGACGCAGGGAGCGAGCGCTCGCTGACATGGGGTCCTCCCTTTCTTCCGAGCGGAGACGGAGTCCCCGCACGGGGGTTTCGGGGGTGCGAGTGCGGTCGAAGCTGCCAGAGGGGCGCCGAACCCGCGGCACGCGCGTCAGGCGTACCGATTCACATCGTGCCGGTAGTGCGCGACGGGCAGCGGCTCGTTCGTGTGCTCGCCTCCCCGCTTCACGATCCTGCCGGGAGCGCCCACGACGGTGCAGTTAGCAGGGACGTCTCTGTTGATGACGACGGCGGTCGCCCCGATCTTCGTGTTGTCTCCGACCTCGATGGGACCGAGCAGGGTGGCGTTCGCCCCAACAAGCACGTTGCTGCCGATGGTCGGATGCCGCTTGTCCATGTGATGGCCGGTGCCGCCGAGGGTCACACCGTGGAAGAACACACAGCCGTCGCCGATCTCGGCCGTCTCTCCAATGACGACACCGCTTCCGTGATCGATGAAGAACCCTCGCCCTACCTTCGCCCCCGGGTGTATCCCCACACCCGTAATGAACCTGTTGCACACGGATCCGAAGCGCGGCAGCACCGGGATCCTGAGTCGCGTGTGAAGGCAGTGCGCGATTCTGTGAACCAGGATCGCATGCAGGGTAGGATAGCACAGCCAGATCTCGACGATGCTCCTGGCGGCCGGGTCGTTCTTCCGAATCGCGACAATGTCGTCGAGAAAAAGAGGTCTCATGTCCACTACCTGAAGAGGTCGGTGCTCATGTAGCGCTCGCCCGTGTCCGGTAGTATCACAAGCACCAGCTTACCACTTCCTGCGCGATGCGCAACCTCTAGTGCGGCGAACATGGCGGCACCCGAGGAGATGCCCGCTAGGATACCCTCCTCGCGCGACAGGGCCCTCGCGGTCTCAAGCGCCGCGTCGTCGCTCACCTGGATGACCTCGTCCACCGTCTCTCCGCTGTAAACTTCCGGAACGAACCCGGCGCCGA
>DAOWCM010000268.1 GCA_030639555.1 Candidatus Eiseniibacteriota bacterium
CTCGCTGTGAGGGACGCCCCGCCGGTCCCGAACTGCCCACCCTCTCTTCTCGCACGCATCGAGATTCACAATCATGTCGTGCACCGCGTGCGCCACTTCCTGAAAGAACATGGATACGTGGAGATCCCGGTCCCGGAACTGACCCCCGCCACCGGATCGTGCGAGGTCGTCGACTCCATGTTCAGTATGGACTACTTCGGAACTCTGGCGTTCCCGCGCCAGACAGGACAGCTCTACCTGGAGGAGGTGGTCGCGCGTGGCATCGACGCGGTCTACTGCGAGGGCGAGAGCCTTCGCAAGGAGCGGAAGGTGGACACGCGCCATCTCACGGAATTCAAGCTCATCGAGATCGAGAAGAAGGACATGAGTTTGGAGGAGCTGTGCGACTTCCAGGAGGCGCTGCTCAAGGATGTCGTCTTCGCCCTCACCGCGGACGAGATCGGAGAGCACAACGTTGAGCGGCTCGCGGCCATGGGGGATTCGGACCACCCTCGGATGACATATCGCGAGGCACTCGGGATTCTGAGCCAGCGAGGATTCGCGCTCCGCTTCGGGGACGATCTCGGGCACCGCGAAGAGGCGGCTCTCGTGGACTACGCGGGGGACCTTCCTGTTCACATCACGCACTTCCCGGAGGAGCTCAAATTCTTCAACATGAAGATCGACCGCACAGACTCGACAGTCGTCGAGTGCGTGGACTACATTCTTCCGCTGTCGGGCGAGACCTTCGGGGGATCCCTGAGAGAGCCGGACGTCGACATTCTCCGACGCAGACTGCACACGGGGACGATGTACGGTCACCTGATGAACCGCGCCGCCGAGTTCGCCCGCCTGCGGCGGCTGGCGGACCCCGACGGCAGCGGGGAGCAGACGCTGGAGGAACTGACGATACGCTACCAGCGGGGGATCGAGGCGGCGTTCGAGAGCTACCTCACCCTGTTTGCGGAGGTTCCGACCGAGAGGGCGGGCTTCGGCCTGGGGGTCGCGCGGCTCCTGCAGTTCGTGATGGGTGTGGAGTCGATAAAGGACGCGGTCGTCTTCCCGATGGACCGCACGCGCTTCGGCGGGCTGAGCCAGACGGTTACTGTCTGATCGGAACGACTTAGGGGAGTGTCACCTTTGGCCGGCGCCTCGATGTCTTCGGGGCGCCGTCCCGGTAGTCACGCATCCCGATCGGGTCCTCGGTCATGCGCTCGGCCATCAGAACGGTGTGCTTGCCCTCATGCGCGACGATGCTGCAGTTCCCGAAGACCTTCTCGATGTGCCGCTTCATGCCGACGTAGCGCATGAGGACGAGGTACATCCTGCCGTGAAACCTCAGGTGAGCGTAGGCCTGATCGACCAGCGGGTAGAGCACGTCGACGCCGGCGTGGAAGGGAGGATTGGAGATGACGCGGTCGAAGCGCTCGCCGCGCACGGCGTCGAAGCGGTCGCTGACCACGGCTTCCACCCTGGGCTTGCCGTTCTTCCGGGCGTGATGAAGATGATGAGTCGTGATGTTGCGCGTCGCGCACTCGACCGCCCGTGCGTTCGTGTCGACCATAACAACTCGTCCCACCGATGCCAGGTGCGCGGCGGCGATGCCGATGGGGCCGTACCCGCACCCGACGTCTATGACCGAATTCATCGGCATGACGTCGATGGACTCGATCAAGAGGAGAGTCCCGTCGTCCATTTCCTTGCGTGAGAAGATGCCGGCACGCGTACAGAACGTGTACTTCCTCCCGCGCAGCCGCGTCTCGACCGTGTGTTCGTAGACCGACAGGTCGGTGGGCACGGGCGAGCGAACCGGGCTGCGTTCGGCGCGCATGAGCCAATAGCCGCCGCTCTTCCGTATCACTTTGGCCGGGCCGATGGTCTCGGAGAGCTTCCGCATGTAGCTCTTGGCGCCCTTCCTCACCTTGGCGATGAGGTAGAAGCTTCCGCCGTTTCTGAGCTTCGGCCGGGCACGATCGATCATCTCGAAGATGGCCTCGGTGCCCTCTTCGATAGGGGGATTCATTGCGATGATGTTGAAGAAGCCGTCGGAGTAGCGGTCGAGTGTGTGGTCGAGGACGATGTGAGCGTTCGCAACATTGTTCGCCTTGACGTTCTCCTGCGCCCATCGCACAGCGCGGATATCGGAATCGACCATGCGGATGTCGACTCCGGGCGCGCTGTCGGCGAGGGCCACACCTACGGCCCCGTAACCACAGCCGTAGTCCAGGATCGTGTCACCGGGACTGACGTTGACGTTGTCGATGAGCAGGCGCGTCGACTTCGCAATGCGGTCCTTGGAGAAGAGCCCGCCCACCGATCGGAAGGTCCGCTCCTGGTGTCTCAGCCTGGTTGTTATCTCGTACGAGTTCTTGACCATGTCGAGTGCCGGCTGCTGTGAGAGAGAATGCCCCGCCTGCTAGAAGCGGGGCATCCGCGAGCTGGAGGCGATGATCGCCGTCGCCTTCAGCGGAACAGCAGGATCGGGCGGCCGGCGGCAATGGTAAGTGAGCCGCCAACCAGTTTGCGCGAAAGCCGGCCTTTGGGCCGACCGTTGACTTTTCAGATTCAAAGCGGACTATACGACCCGATGACAGGTCGGTCAAGTTGATTGTGGGGTTTTCCCGGTGAACCCTTTCCGCCCGATCCGCTTCGCCACCAACACGCCCCCCACGGACATCGGCACGAAGTAGAGAGCGAGGCGCCAGAGCACGAGCGACACACCGACGAAGCGCGCTGGCAGGAACGCGGCGAAGAACCCGATGTAGCCGCCCTCACCAAATGCGAGAGAGCCCGGCGTGGGCGTCGCAGTGATCACGGGCTTCAGGAGGCACTGCAGCACAAGAGGTCCGATCATCGAGCCGCGGTAGCCGAAGCCCCGCAGGATCACGATAGCGACCATGAACTCCGCGGTATAGGCGAGAACGACCAGGAGAACGCCCCAGAAGAGAATCCGTCGCTTGTGGCGCCCGAGGGTAGTGAGCGCCTCCCGGAAGACGTGCGACTCGCTTTCCATCATGACCCGGGATTCCTCGATCTTCCGCGCAGCCTTCCCGCGCAGCCTGCGAGCCAGAAATGCCGCTACGCTGTCGACCATGCGGTCGAAGCGCCTCGGGTAGCGGAGCATCGTGACGAGGACTGCCACGATGAAGACGAGCGGCACCGCGGACAGCGGGCCGACTATCTTCAGGAATGTGACCGTCCCCTCCGAACCCTCCCACCCGAGCGCGGTGAGCGTCGTGGCCCCGACGAGCACGAAGAAAAAGAATACGCCCGGAACGAACCCCTTCACCAGAACGATGGCCGTCGCCAACCCGGCCCGCACGCCCTTCCTGGTCAGAAGGAAGCCCTGGTATGGAACACCTGCAGCACTGATCGGCATCAGCTGGCCGACGAAATGACCCTCGATCGTGAGCTCGAGGGCTTCTATCGCCGTGATCTTCTCGTCCTGGATCCCATTGACAAGAACCAGGAGCGCAAGAGATTCCAGGACCATCCTGAGGGACTCGGCAACGAAGAGAAGAACAACCAGGCCCGCGCCGAATGAGAGCACCCCATGCCACGTCTCATCGTCGGTGGTGACGATGACCGTCACGGCCATGATCGCAATGCTGCCCACAATGAAGATGATGGCGGCTCGACGCAGCTTGGAGCGGTCCAGACCTGGCGCGGCATGTTCCGTCGACAGAGGACTCCCCCCGGCTCGGGTGGACGGAGCGGATAACTTGCGGTTCAGTGACTATA
>DAOWCM010000419.1 GCA_030639555.1 Candidatus Eiseniibacteriota bacterium
GAGCCGCGCGGGCAGCGTGCTTGCTACGGACGTCAACGAAACGCCGCTCCGCAGGGCGGAGGGGAAGGACCGTACGGCGGGAGTTGTGAGCTTCCAGGTCGCGGACGCGTACACTCTCGAGGGAGTGCGTGGCGGTTTCAGTGGAGCCTTCGCTTCGGACTGGTGGTCCCACGTGCCTAGGTCGCTGCTCCCGGCCTTCCTGGATACCCTGGACGGACGGCTCGAAGGGGGTGCTTCAGTCGTGTTTCTGGACATGTTGCCGAGCGACCATCCCGATCTCACGCCGTACCGGCAGGACGATGAGGGGAACGCGATCTGTCGGAGGACGTTGCCGGACGGCCGCGTGTTTGATGTTGTGAAGGACTTTCCTAGCAGAAGCGACGTGCTTGAGTCTGTGACCGGCAGAGGGGACGGGGCGGAGTATCATGAGTGGCGCGAGCTGAGGAGGTGGTTGGTCACCTACACCGTCTCGAACACGCCGCGCAGTTAGTGTGGTCAGCGTGACCGGCGACGAGTTCCGGCACGTCGAGTCGCCGCGTGCCCCGCAAGGAGCGACGACTATCGGAACTGATAGAACATACGCGGGCGTCTGGCCCCGATTCACCGCCCTTGTCGCGGACATCGTTCTGATGTCGTGCGTGTTCTTTCCTGTGACGCGCGTTGTCAAGGGCACGTGGGTCATGTCCACGTCGGACCACGACTGGGTCCAGGGGTGGTTCGTGTCGGACCCGCTGTGCCTCTCGTTTCTCGTGGTGATGTTCCTGTACTTCGTTCTTCTGGAGGGACTGGGCGGTGCGACGGTCGGCAAGCGGCTAATGCGATTGCGCGTCGTGGACGTCAACGGCGGGCGCGCGGGCCTGATCAGGTCCCTGATTCGCAACGTCCTGCGTGTCGTCGACGGTCTCCCGACTATGGGTCTCGTCGGCGCCATTCTCATCGCGATGACCGCGGACAGAGCGCGTGTCGGGGATCTCGTCGCCGGAACGAGGGTGGTGCGCAGCCGGGATTGACGGAGGATGAAACGGGGGAGGACCATTGAGGAGGGGTGAGAGGAGCAGACCCGCGGGACTTCTGGTGGGCGCGCTGCTGTGCTTCGCGGTAGCGGCCGTGTCATTCGGGGGGCTGATTCTGCGAACCGACTACGCCGGTCGAGCGATTTTCGGCGCCGCCTGGGGGGCGCTCGGTATTGTGTGGTTGGGCAAGTACTTCATCGGCGGTCGCAACTCACGCGACGCTGAGGCCGAAGACCGCGACGCGTAGTTGACGACGCGCGCCTCGAGTCGGCCGGCCTGACGTTCGCGGACGGCTACGACGTAGTGGACGGGCATGATCCCGATACGTGGCGCATCGAGGGCGTCCTCGCGACGCTCAGCGCGAAGCTGGAGTCCATGACGGAGCCCCACGTGGTGACAGCCAGCGCGACCTACTACGTCCGCGAGGCTCCCGCCACGGAATCGGGCTATGAGATTTATCGCGAGGTGACGTTCGAGGGGGTGACCTTCACGGACGAGTAACGCGTCACCGCAATCTGGAAGGGAGGAACGGAACCGTGAGTAATCGAGAGGCCGCGAGGGCCGGCGTCGCCGTGGCGGCGGTGGCTCTCTGTCTGGGATTCGCGCCTTCCTCCGGAAGCTCGGCTATCATTCGCGTGCCGGGTGATGAGCCCACCATTCAGGAAGGGGTCAGCGCGGCGGGGGTCGGGGACACGGTACTGGTTGCGTCCGGGACCTACACGGGCCCTCTGAATCGGGACATCGACTTCGGAGGGACCAATCTCGTCCTTCTCTCCGAGTCCGGCGCCGGGCTCACCATCATGGACTGCTCAAGAGCCGGTAGGGGCCTTCTCTTCGTCAGCGGTGAGGACTCGACGTCCGTCCTGGACGGCTTCACCATCACGGGCGGACTTCACGACATCGGTGGCGCCGTGTACTGCAAGGGCTCCTCGCCGACCATGAGGAACTGCGAGTTCTCCGCGAACCAGAGCCCCGGCGTGGGCGGGGCCGTGGCGTGCGTCGCGGCCTCTCCGCTCATCGCTGATTGTGTCTTCGTGGGGAACTCATCCGAGCTCGCCCTCGAGGGGGAAGGCGGAGGGCTCTACTGCTCGCAGGGTGCGGCACCCTCGGTCA
>DAOWCM010000461.1 GCA_030639555.1 Candidatus Eiseniibacteriota bacterium
CGGTCACCCCGGCCGGAGCGGACGTGATGTCGGTCCAGTTGCTGGATGACGAAGGCGGCTGGCTCTACTACATCGCGTCGCCGGAGGAGCCCACCCGCCGCTACCTGTACAGGGTGCCGCTGGACGGCTCGATGCGGGCGGAGCGGGTCTCGCCCGCGGACATGCCTGGCTGGCACCGCTACCAGATCGCACCCAATGGGCAGTGGGCGTTCCATACCTATTCCACGGTCGAGACGCCGGCTGTCATCTCGCTGGTCGTGCTCCCCGATCACAGCGTGCAGAAGACGTTCGTGGAGAACGAGGAGCTCAAGGCGAAGGTCGACGCGGTGAAGCACGTACCCACCGAGTTCTTCCGCGTGGACGTGGGCGACGGAGTGATCCTCGACGGCTGGATGATGAAGCCCAACGATTTCGATCCGTCGAAGAAGTACCCAGTGCTGTTCTATGTGTACGGCGAGCCGTGGGGCACGACCGTGGCGGACCGGTTTGGCGGCACGAGTATGCTGTGGCACCAGTATCTGACCCAACTCGGCTACCTCGTGATGAGTATCGACAACCGGGGGACTCCGGTGCCGCGCGGGCGCGACTGGCGCAAGATCGTGTATCGGCAGATCGGCGTGATCTCGTCACAGGACCAGGCGAACGCCGTGAAGGCGGTCGCCGACAGCTTCCCATTCGTGGATTCGGACCGGATCGGCATCTGGGGCTGGAGCGGTGGAGGGTCCAGTACGCTCCAGGCGATGTTCCGCTACCCGGACATCTACAGCACCGGGATCGCCGTGGCGTCGGTGCCCGACCAGCGCTACTACGACACGATCTATCAGGAGCGGTACATGGGCCTGCCGTCGGACAACGCGGCCGACTACGAGAGCGCATCGCCCATTACGTATGCGGACGGGCTCGAAGGGAATCTCCTGATAGTCCACGGCACGGGTGACGACAACGTGCACTACCAGGGCGCCGAAGCGCTGATCAACAAGCTGATCGAGGCCAACAAGCACTTCACGATGATGGCGTACCCCAACCGGACCCACGGCATCTACGAGGGCCGGGGGACGACGCGCCACCTGTACGGCCTGATGACCAGATATCTCACGGAGAACCTGCCACCGGGCGGCAAGCCGAGGACCTAAATCTCCAGGGCCGGCCCAGGCCGGCATTCCTTCAGATGGCTGACCATCGAGGCGCAACGAGAATGAGAAAGCCAATGCGAATCTTGTGGGCACTGCTGGCGGTTTCGATCAGCCTGCCCGTCGTCGCGCTTGCCCAGGGCGTCGCCGACGAGATCGACGCACTCGTGAGTCGCTATCACGAGCTACACCAGTTCAACGGCTCGGTGCTCGTGGCGCAGGGTGGTGAGGTGATCTACCAGAAGGGGTTCGGCTACGCCAACATGGAGTGGTCGATTCCCAACTCGCCGGACACGAAGTTCCGAATTGGGTCCGTCACCAAGCAGTTCACGGCGGTGATGATCCTCAAGCTGGTGGAGGCCGGCGAGGTGTCCCTGGACGGGAAGATCACCGACTACCTGCCCGACTATCCGGCGGAGATCGGAGATCAGGTCACCA
>DAOWCM010000098.1 GCA_030639555.1 Candidatus Eiseniibacteriota bacterium
CTTCGTGTAGATGGCCTTCTCGGGACAGTGGTTGTAGCAGCTCCAGCAGCCGCAGCATTTGTCCATGTCGAACACAGGTCTGGGGTCGAGCCGTATCGCCCCGTACGGGCAGCCCTTCTCGCAGATGCCGCACTCGGTGCAGAGCTCCTCGTCGACGAACTTGTCTCCCATGTCTTTCCTCGCGCTGGTGCGAGGACGCGACGGCATCAGGCTGTTGAGGAAGCCGATCCGAACTCGCGTACCGGCGCCGCTCAGTTCCGTCTGCGAGTTCAGCAGGCGGCGCCTCAGCTCCGAGATGAAAGCATCGAACGCCGACTGCTCCTTGGGGTTCGGCGCCTGCTCGTTCCCCCTGCCCCGCACGATCATGGGCGGGTAGCTCTCAGGAGTGTGAAGGGCATGGCCTGCGACGACCCGGAATCCCCTCGAGGTCACGGCACTCTCCATGGCTCGGAGCGTCTTGCCGCTGATGAAGCCGTGCGTACTCAGGACGAACGCGAGCTTCCCGTCCTGGTGCGGGAGACGGTCCACGAAGTCCAGGAACACCTGGGACGGTCCGAAGAAGTCCGTGAAGGCCGCGAAGCCGATCACGTCGTACGCCCCCGTGTCGATTGCCTCGGCCTCGGTGATGTCAACGAGGTCGAACTCGATGAGTTCCATCTTCGCGGCCAGGTACCGGCAGGCCAGGGCCGTGTTGCCCGACCCCGAGTAGTAGCAGATGGCTCCCTTCACTTTCGTCTCCTCTTCAGAGACCGGGGCCCGCCCAGAGGGGAGCGCCGTCTCGCCGACTCGCCGCTTCAATCCTCCAGGAACTTCCGGAGCGGCTTGACCATCTCGTCCTTCATCCGCCTGTTGACTTCCTTCCTGAATCGCGGGGACCTCGAGAGCAACAGCATCAGCCCGTTCTGGACTCTCGACTTCAGGTCCTTCTGCGGGAAGTCGAACGCCCCGGATCTCCGGTAGGCGACGAAGTCCGCGCGGAACGGGAACCGGAGTCCGCCCCAGATCGCATCTCGGAAGAGCATGGCTCCACCCACGCCCAGGAAGGTGTGCGGTCTCGCGTACCCGGTGTCGGCGAACCGAGCGAGGCGCCGCGCCAGCTCCTGCAGCGCGTCGTCGATTCCCGCTGAGCCTCCGAACTCGTCGGTAACGAAGCCGCCCAGATTGGCGTGCTGGAGTTCCACATAGCTCTCCAGCATCTGCCTGAGATTCTGTAGCTGGCTGAGCGGGCCCGAGATGATGAATCCCATCTGCTTCCCGGTCAGGGACGGCGCGTGGCCGTTGAAGAAGGACCTGTCGAGGTAGAGCTTCCACCTTGAGGACAGGTACCTGTCGCGAATCGTCCCCGCCCAGACGACTATGTCGGCGGTCTTCACCTTGGTGTTGTAGAAGTCGATGTACCCGTCCTTGCCCTCGTACACGCAGTGGTTGTCATACCCGCACTGGATGCATCCAAGGCACGGTCCCTTGATGTCGACGTCGTGCAGGTTGACGACTTCGATGTCGCCGGCGAAGGACGAGCGGAACCTCTCGACCATCCGGATGAGGTTCGTCTGGCCATCCTCCGAGTCCGTCACGACCAGGATCTTCTTGCCGCCCGGGTCAACTTTCTCCTCAACACGGCCGGGCGTGTAGTCGAACTCCCGCCACGCAACCGGCGCGTAGGTCTTCTGAGGTCGTGTGCCGCGTTCGATCGAGTCGAAAAGTCCCTCAGCGAACAGACGGAACGCGGACCTCTTCTCATCCTTCAGAAGATCGTACATGTCCGCGGAGAAGGACCCCACGTACCTCATGTCGAGGTCGTCGCAGATGCCGTGCATATAGTTGATGGCCGTGTGGTCGAAGAAGTGAATGGACGTGGTCAGAATCGCCGCGTGCTTGTTCCTGAAGGCGTCCGTCGCGTTTCTCTCCCGGATCAGCTCGATGAACCGCTTGTAGCCGGAGTGCACGAGCATGTAGTAGAGAGGGAACGCCCACAGAACGCCGTCCGAGGACTGTACCTCAGCGGTGATCTCCTGGAAGGCTCGTTCGTCCTTCTCGATCTTGCCGATTCGGCTGGAGATGTCGAGGACGTTGAGCTCGTGCTGCGGAAACTCCTTCTGGAGGTAGCGGACGTACTGCATCGTGACACTGGTCGCGCCCTTGGGACTTCCATTCAGAACCGCGATCTTCATTGCGACGACTCCTCTTTCAGTTCCTCAAGCAGCGACGACGCCTCCTCCGCATCCGACTCCAGCACGTAGACCGCGACGGGCTGGATACCCGGTGTGAACACGGTGCCCAGGCGACTGATCCCCGTGACGTCACTCATGAACCCGCCCTTCACCGTGCACGAGATGTCGGCCTCTTCGAGAATCGACTTGGCGACAGCCGCCGCAGTCTCGTCCGAGGTGCGGAAGACCGGAACCAGATCCTCTTTGGGTTTCTGGGGGTCCAGCATCGGAGTCCTCCCTCCCAGGTGCCGGGCGCGCGCCCGGCGAAATGCGTATCATCCGCGGGCGAGCGGTGGAGTGTGTGCGTCGCCCGGATGATCCGCGGCTGCCCTGGCAAGGTCTCGCACGATTCGATGGATGATACGGACGTCGTATCGTGCGACAAGCCACCCGCGCCGAGCCAGATCGGCTCACCCGGGACAATGACCGCTACCGATACGCCGGTCTCAGGATGCCCTCGCAGTCCGTCGTCCAGGGCGCTCTGGAACCGCTGCTCAAGTGTCCGCGTGTCTCCCGAGCAAGACGTCACCGGAAGAGTGCCAGGAGGCAGAGGAAGATCCCGATGGTTGTTCGCTGTCTCAGTGCCGGACACCTCTCATTCCTGGAACGCCTTGCGGCTGACCCAAAGACCTATGATCCGGAGCGGACGTGGCCCGCACCGCACAGCCGCGCGTGCTAGTCGGACGACCCCCGTTGATCTCCGTTCTCGTGACTGTGCCTGTGGTGAAGATCCGGCCAGTGCACGTGCTCATGCTCTTCCGCCTCGTGGCTGTGTGAGTGCGCGTGAGCTGTGGCGGCCGGAGCACCAGCATGTTCATGGTTGTGGTGATCGTCGTCATGACGGTGCCAGTGGTGGTGCACCATCCGATCGTGTCGGTGCACGTGACCATGTCGCTCGCTGAACAGAAGCACCAGCGAGCCGCCAACGAGCGCGGCCGCCCCCGCCTGGACTCCGGTGAAGGTCTCGCCCAGGAACAGCAGGGAGAGAATCACTCCAAAGAACGGAGCAACGGAGAATACCATCTGGCTCCGGGAGGCCCCCAATCCCTGCGCTGCGGTGATGTAGAGGGCAATGCTGATACCATACGCAAACGCCCCCACCACCAGGGCCAGCACTGCTGAAGTCGCGTTGCCGACGCCGCCGAGTACAGCTCCTCCCACGATGAGATTGAACAGGCCGGCCACAACGCCCTTCCATAGGGTCGTCTGGGCAGGCGTGATTCCATCAATCAGAGCCGTGAAGTGGTTGTCGAACCCCCAGCAGAGGCAGCCTGCACCGACGAGCAGGGCGGCAAGGACACCGGCCGAGCCCTCTCCCGCGGCCAGAAGCACGGCAGCCGCGAGCGTTCCTGCCGCTCCAAACCAGCCTCTCGCGGACAGATGCTCTCGAAACAGCAGACGACCCAGCAGAACTGTGGCGACAAGTTCCAGACTGAGAAGGAGCGAGACCGACCCGGATCGGGCGACCCTCAGACCGAGCAGCAAGAGCCACGGACCGAGCACTCCCCCGGACACGATCGCACCCGCCAGGAGCAGGCTCGTCCGGCGCCCGGCACGCCACGGCAGGCAGAAGGAACGCTCCCGGAACAGGATGGGCAGGACACCGATGGCAGCACCGATGTAGAGAAGGCCGGCCAATGCCTGAGGTTCCACATCGTGCAGGAGCATCTTGCTGGCAGGCGTAGCCGCACCAAACAGACACGCCGCAAGCAAGCCCGCTCCAACGAGGAAGCCTGTGTTCCTTCTGTCGCTCATGCACCTCCGTGCGGGCGGCCACCGTCGCCCCAGAATACGGACCGCGCCCGGCTACGCCGATGAACAGGGCTTCACGTGTGCCGAGTGCGCGGCAACTACTCCCCAGGTCCCGTCCTGAAAACCAGCAGGTACGGGACGGCCGGATGTCCCTGTGTGTCCTGGAACGACTGGAACTCATCCACGTTGATCCAGATGGCGTAGGTCTTCTCCGCTTCAAGCGCAACGTGGAGCACGCAGGTGCGGTTGTCCCCCAGGAACTCCGTCGCTCCGCTGAGTACCGGGAAGGAACCCTCCTGCACGGAGCACCACGACCAGCAATGGCCCGTGACCTTCATGTCCTTGCTGAACGTCACGGAGATCTCGCTCAGGTTCGGGTCCACGGCGTCGTCGCCACACAGCGGCACGGTTCTCACCACCGAGGGCGGGAGCGTATCGAGCGAGAAGTCGTCTGTGATCTCACCTGCGGGACAGTCCGGCGCGGAGGCCACCACAAGCAGCAGGAGCAGAAATGCGTGCGCTGCTGTCCTCATCACATCTCCTTTGCTGTTTGTCCACCACATTCTCAAACACATGACGTGGCGCCAAGGTAGGAACGTCCTCTTCTACTTGGCCGCGCTTTCCCCAAAGAAAGAGTCGTTCAGACCCTTCACCTGCCCAGGCTTGAGGTCTCCTGCCTCGATCTGGCGGAGGAGAAACCCGCGCAGCGACTCACCCGTCTCACCGAATCGCTCCTTCTTCATGATCTGATAGAGGGCGACCGCCAGCACGTGCATCCCACCGTCGCTCTCTTTCCAGCGAGAGAGAGGGTCGTCGGCTATCTCCAGGCGTTCGTTGATGATCTGGTCGATCGCCTGCACGACGTCTTCCTCAACGAAACCCTCGAACGAGTTGTACCCGAACGAGGGGTCGTGGTGTTCGACCTTGGCCATGAGGAAGCTGTCACTCTTCCATCGTTCAATGGCCGCGCTCAGCTCCCGGTCCGTCCTCAGATCGTAGGGCGGGTGCATCATCTCATGAACCGCGTTCCTGATGACGATCGAAGACGGCCAGGCCACGTCAGTCAGAAAGCGGTTGCAGGTGATCTTTATGCCGTGAGGCTGGGAGTAATGGAGCATGTAGACGGTGATCTCACCAGAAGACAGCGGCCGACCAAGATGCGACTCAACGGCCTTGATCACGTTGAACTCAGGAAGTCGAACCTCGACCTCCTCGATCTTCTTCTCGATGCCTGGCCGAATGCAACTGCACCAGTCGTCGGAGAAGCAGATGGCCAGAAGAAAATCGAAGACTGTCTCCAGCTCGGGGCGTACTGATTCGTAGAGGGCCCATCCCTCCTCGCTGTAGTACTCGGTTCCGCGGAGAGTCTCCCGCATCCTCTCGCTGTCACGCACGGCTGTGAGCATCTCGTCGAGGGTCTCAGCATTCGCAGCAGAGAAGTAGAGTGTGAGGAAAGCGGAAACGATGCCGCCGCCGTCGTCTTTGATCTTCCGCTTGATGCCTGCGAGCGCCTCCCGCACCTCGGGAGTCAGTTGGGGTTCAAAGCGCTCGTACTCTCCCGGATAGTAGGATGCATAGAAGGGGTCGCCCGTGAGCACGTTCAGAAACGTGAGCACGTCGTACTTGAAGGATGGCCTGATCTCCCAGAGGGTCGAATTGTGGAAGGACATTGCAGACCGTTTCCTTGCGTGTTGTGGTCTGGCGAAACGCGTATCAGCCGCGAGCGTCAAGGCCGGCGCGGCGGGTGCGCCGCGCGCGGCAGCCCGCGGTGCAGTCGATGTGACAGCCAAGCTCGTCGGCTCCATACGCTAGTTAGGCAGCACACGGCTTGATAACCTCACAGAAGAGACTAGATCCATCTACTTCCGTGATGCTGGCCGTGACTCCCAGCTCCCTGCACAACTCCTCAAGTTCACTTCGACTGACAGTCCCGGAGCGGAAGCCATCACTGCACACGATCACACCTTCTCCCGTGGCGTGATGGTCTATAGGACCAAGCAATCCCTCCGAGGACTGCAGCTCGAACCAAGATAGACGATCTGCCCAGAAGGCGTCCGAGTACGTCGAGAAGACTAGGAGGCCTCCCGGCCTGACCACGCGCAGCGCCTCACTCAGGAGTGCACTCTGAGAAACGCCAAACGCACAAATCCCATTCTGGATACACGCCACGACGTCGAACGACCCATCTGGGAACGACATGTGAAGAGCATCCATGAGCAGAAACTCGCAGCGCGTATCGGGCCCAGCCAGGGCTCGAGCCAGAGTCAAGCTCTCCTCCGAAACATCGACTCCGACTACCCTCTTGGCGCGCTTGGCGAGATGGACCGAGACACGGCCATAGCCACAGCCGAGTTCGAGAACCGCATCGTCCGGTCCAATCCGCTCAAGAAGGTGCCGAATCTCACTCTCGAGATACTGCTGCACTCCAGGTGGCGCCAGTTCGTAACACCTCTGCAAGCGCTCACCGGACAGCCGCTCTGAGTAGTAGCTCGTCATATGGTCGGCCTCAACCATCGAACGCTGCGCCGTGTGCTATCTAACCGACCGCGTATCAGCCGCGAGCGCTAGGGCTGGCGCGGCGGACGCGGCGGGCGCGTCAGCGCCCGGTGCAGTCGGCTTGACAGCCAAGCTCGTCGGGTTCATACGCTGGTTAGGTGGCTGCCCGCAGATACTCGACAATCCGCTCCGCCTCAAGGGCGTCGAACTCCCCCCCGTAGAGCCTGCGGAACAGCTGTTCTCGAACTGAAGCGGTGGCAGACCGGCCCTCCAACTGAAGGCCGGCGAGTGCGAGTGCCTTGGCGGTGGAGAACATGCGGCTCGCCATCGCCAAGCGAATCCCAGGGGGCAACGCAAGAAGCTGTTCCCGGTACCGCGACAGGACTTCTGGTGACGTATCGGTCATGCTGACCTAGCCCTCTCAAGTAATCCGGCAATGCCCAGAACCGCAGCCCACTCGTTCAGGTACTCCCAATCCAGATTGGAGGCACTCGCACAAAGGGACGTGACATCGCGAAGTTGGAGTTCGGAATCCCCGTTCATTGACCAGCTGAGCTTCGACAGAATCAGATCCTCTGGCCTGACAACGAATACACTCACGTCGCCTATGTCGATGCTCTGACGCCTGCCGAACTCCAACTCGCGGTACTCCTCATCCTTGCGCACGATGAAATCGGCCTTGGTAATCCACTCATTGTGAATGATGTTGAACGTCGAGTGCTCGCGGGCCGCCTTGCGTACGCTCGCCTCGTCAACGTAGCAGTCGGCCTTGAACATCTCTGCGATGCGAGAAGCATCGTCGGGCGTGCACTCAATCACGAAATCCACATCTCTCGTCATGCGCGGTACGGCGTAGATGGACATGGCCATCGACCCCGTCATCATGTACGGGATTCCGGCCGATTCCAGCCTGGACACCACAAGCTTGACGAACTCCAACTGCTCATCCACAAGAAGAACCTCCAAAGGGGGCGTTTTGCCATGCCACCATTCTAGCACGGGCGGCCTAACGGACCGCGTATAACCCGGGAGCGTCAAGGGTGGCGCGGGGTGCGCTGGCGACGCGAAGCGGAAGCCCCCCTTGCAGACGCGGTGACAGCCAAGCTCGTCGCCTGCATACGGTAGTTAGGCGGCGCTATCACCTGTACAGCGCCTTCAGTCGGCCCCACGTGGCAGGCTCGACCGGAGTTGGTA
>DAOWCM010000216.1 GCA_030639555.1 Candidatus Eiseniibacteriota bacterium
ACTCTCGATGAGCGCTCGTATCTCGTCGCTGACGTCGTCCCTCACCCCTATGCCGCGGGACGCCCGGCCCAGCTTCGACAGCATGGCCCTAAGCTCCCTGTCGGATGTCAGCTCTCCCAGGCTGCGCTCGACGATGAGCACGCCATCCGTCCTGACCGCTCCCCGTAGGTCTTCGAGACTCGACGGGATTGGCGGCGCCTCTCTGCGCGGCGAGCGGCGTCGAAGTCCTATGTCGCCCAGGCGCTCCTTGAACTCGTCCCTCATTCCTCGTCCGTCTCCCTCACGACGATTCGCTGGTCGACGTCCACGTCTTCCAGCACGACCGTGGCGCCGCCCAGGAAGCGCACCTCCACATCGACCGGACCATTGTCGGATCCCAGTCCGAAGAAGGCGCTCATCGAATGCTGGCTCGTCGTGCCTTTGCCCCCCTGCACCTCACGAATCTGGATCCCCTTAGCACCCGTGACCTTCACCCTCGCTCCGATCCCGGACGCGTTCGAAGCGGTGCCGACTGCGCGAACGAGGAGCGTGTGGTTCCGACGCCCGCCCCGGGCCGGACCGTCGTTCCTGAAGAGCCGGAACCCGCTGCCGCTGGCCACGGCGATGTCCAGGTCGCCGTCAAGATCGTAGTCGCTGACGGCGCAGCCCCATCCGTTGAACGAGCGCACACCGGCGAGCCACGTGATGTCTTCGAAGTGCCCGCGTCCGGCGTTCCTGTACAGGAACGTCCCGCAGTTCTGATATATGGACGTGATGAAGAGGTCGAGGTCGCCGTCCGCGTCGATGTCGCACCACGCGGGGTCCGAGTGGGTCTCGGCGTACTTGATACCGGTCGCCGCCCGGGCATCCGTGAACAACCACGAGGGAGGGCCCTCGTTTCGGAGGAGCATCGACATGTCAGACACTTCTATGTACCGGGGATGCGCGAGGTTTGCGCTCGCGAGATCGAGGTCGCCATCGTTGTCGTAGTCGCCCCACTCCGAACCTATCGTGTGTCCCCACCAGCCGTCGGTCTCGCGTCCGGACACACCCAGCGCTGGAGCTACGTTGGTGAATGTCCCGTCCCCCTCGTTGCGCCACAGGAAGTTCTCCTGCAGTCTGTAGTTCGACACGAAGATGTCCAGGTCACCGTCGTTGTCGTAGTCACCCCAGTTGACGCCGCGCCCCGACAGGTGCTCCCCGAACGGAGGCGCAAGCCCGGCCTCCTCGCTGACATCGACGAACACTCCTCCTCCCTCGTTCCGGTAGAGGATGTCCGGGAAGCCGACCCCGTATTCCTTGAACGTCTCGGTCCTGGGTCGTTCGTAGCTTGCAAGGTAAAGATCAACCAAGCCGTCGGCGTTGAAGTCGCCCCAGGCCGCGCCTTCGGTCGTGTAATTGTCGGTCATGCCACCGGCGCTCTCCGTACCGTCCTCGAACGTGCCGTTGCCTCTGTTGATCCACAGTTTGTCGGTCTTCTCTCCGCTCGTGGCCCCGGAGGTCGCGTAGAAGTCCAGGTCCCCGTCGTTGTCGATGTCGGACCACACGCCGCCGTTTGCGCCGGTCCCCCCTATGCCGGCGACCTCGGTGACATCCGCGAACGTCCCGTCGGTCCGGTTCACCATCAGCACGCGCCCGTTGAGAAGCAGGTCGTCCCAGCCGTCGCCGTCGTAGTCGCCCCAGGCGACACGTGACTCGTTCCTCCCACCCAGTCCACACTCAACAGTGACGTCCGTGAAGACGGGACCGTCGTAGCGGACTCGATCGCGGGCGTAGTCCAGCAGGGTCCTCTCCCCCTCACCTCCAGCGAACTCGGCCTCGAAGAGCCTGCGAGCGGCCGTGTCCGCGCGCGCCGGCCAGCGATTCTGCCGCCCTCCGGTCAAGAGCGCCGCCAGGTACTCGTCGAGCGCATCGTCGTTCTCCCCCAGGCTCTCCAGGGCTTGGCCCAGCGTGAAGTGGTACGCCGCTCCTGTCTCCTCGTCATCGGTATCGAGGTCGAGGAAGGACATCGCCCTCCTCGCTGCGGTCACAGCACCCTCGAAGTTCTGCGCAGCTGCGAGGGCCCGTGCCTGGGTCAGAGCGTAGGAAGCTATGTCGGTCGCGCGGCTGTCCAGGTCGCTCTGGTCGTGTGTCGTCCCAGGCTCGGGAAGAAGCAGCGTTCTGTCCCCGCGTTCCTTTACTGCGATACCGTCCTCGGCGCACCGCGCCAGTTCGAGCTCGAGCGCCCGCCCCGCCAGTTCCGCAGCCTCGTCCGCGGCCCTCCCGCAGGACACGAGCGCCGACGCTACGACGTTGAGATCCTCCGCGCTGTCGGCGTGCTCCGACGCCCAACGTCTGCCTGCCGTCACGACCTCGTCCGGAAGCTCGAGCCGCTTGAGAGAGACCAGCTTCAGGCGCATCACTCTTGGCCGCCACTTCGATACCGGGTGCTTTTCAAGGAACTCATTGGCCATCGTGAGTCTCTTCTGATCGTCCCGTTCCACCCCGATCCCGTCGACCTCTTCCTTGATGAGTTCGCTGCCGAGCTCGCTGTCCGGATAGAGCGTGGCCAATCGATCGCTCTCCGATTCCGCCCCCTCCTCCCCAACTATCGCGATCGAGAGACTCACGAACGCCGAGAGGTTCACAAGGCTCTCGGGCGCGGCCGCGAGGAACTCGCGCGCCGACCCCAGCACGCGCTCCAGGGATTCGTCGCTCTCCCCGTCTGCCATGAACTCGGCCTCCCAGCCTCGCGCCAGCGCCTTCCACGAACTCGGTTCCGCCAGAGACGCGCGCCCGTACCACTCCACCGCCGCATCGAACTCCCGGGCCCGTGCGTGGATGTCGGCCTTCTCGAACACGAGGTCGAACTCTTCACCGAGATGACTGAGCGCCGCGTCGATAAGCTGGTGCGCCCGCTCATAGTCACGGCGCGCGGCGCAGCCACGGGCCTCACGAACGGTCGTGTCGACGTAATCTTCCGCTGTCGCGCAGCCGACCACGACGGCCGCCACAACACACAGAAACGCAAGTGCTCCCGTGAGACGCAGCGGGACGAGCGTCCCGATCGATCGCCGCGAGGCGAGCTTTCTCGTATGCCGTCCGATCAACATGGCTTCTCCTTCACTGCCGGGTGCACGCCGAGCCCCGCTTCCTCTGGAAGCGACATTCTTCCCCTGTCGATTCTCACACCAGTGAACGGATCGTTCGTCATCATGAGCCCGCTGTCGAGGTCGGCGTAGTCCATGAGCGGCGAGATGTGCGCGGCCGCAGTGATGGCAAGCGAGCTCTCCATCATGCAACCTATCATCGTTTTGAGTCCCAGCTCCCGCGCCTTGCGCGCCATCCTCACCGCCTCCACCAGCCCGCCGCACTTCATGAGTTTGATGACCACCCCGTCAACGGCGGGAGCGACCAAGGGAAGCTGCTCGCTCGTGGGACAGCTCTCGTCAGCAAACACCGGCACGTCCGCGCGCTCCCTCACGTACGCCAGACCCTCGACGTCGTCTGCGGCAACGGGTTGCTCCAGGAACTCCACGCCGATACGGGCGAGCTCGGTCGCCTTCTCCACCGCCTCGGAGCGTGTCCACGCGCAGTTGGCATCGACGGTAACGGAGGCTCCCGTGGCTTCCTTGATGCGGCTCACGATCGAGAGATCGATATCGGCATCGAGCTTCACCTTGAGAATCGGGAAGTCCCGCGCCTCGATCGCCTTCTCCAACATCACGTCCGGGTCATCAAGACCGATGCTCATGGTGGTGAGCGGAAGCGCAGCCGGGTCGAGCTCGAAGTGCCTGTAGAGAGGTATCCCATACCGTTTCCCCATCATGTCGTGGGCCGCGATCTCGAGAGCGGCGCGGGCCGACGGATTCCCCTTGAGCCCTCGCGATGTGAGGTCGGCCATCAGCTCCACCTCATGCGCGCAGTCCTCTACGACACGCCTCACGCTCTCCAGCACCTCGACGACGGTGTCGGCGGTCTCTCCGTAGAAGCGCGAGGGAGCCGCCTCCCCTAAACCTACGATCGTGCCGTCGGAGATCTCGATTATGACGCACCTGCTGGACGCGCTCGTAGTCCTGGCGGTCCGGAATACGCGCTTCGGAACAAGCTCGATCACATCGAAGGAGAGCTTCATCTGAGAACTCCGAGGAGGCGTCGGCCGCGGGGCCGGACGTCTACCGCAGGAAGGGATTGCGTGCCCGCTCGTCACCGATCGTCGTCTCGGGCCCGTGCCCGGACAGAACGACCGTTTCGTCCGGGAGAGTGAGCAGTTTCTCCCTGATCGACCGGAGCAGCACGTCGTAAGCTGCAGTTCCCTC
>DAOWCM010000144.1 GCA_030639555.1 Candidatus Eiseniibacteriota bacterium
ACCGACCGGCACGACGCGTCGTACTCCTTGGCGGAGGAGCTGAGAGAGCAGCCCGGGTAGTAGCTGTATCGCTTCATCGTTTGCCTGCCCTCTTGCGGAAGATGGACCTGACCTCCGGGATGCCGCCGGTGAGGTGGGGGACGAGCGGGATCTTGCCCTTCTTGAACATCGTAATGCCGAGCCCCACGTCCTTGAGGAGCTTCCGCGTGGCCATCTTCAAGGCGCCTATCAGCAGCAGCTCGTGCGAGCGCCCCAGGTAGCGGATCTGCTTGAGGAACAGCCGGTGGAAGATGCGGATGTCCTTTGCCTCTCCGGCGATGTCCCGCTTGTCTGACGTCAGGGCTCTGAACCGGTCTATCACCTCGTTCGTCGAGATCTCGTTGGGGCATCTCGCGCCGCACGTCGCGCAGCCCACGCAGAACCACAGCAGCGGGTCCTTCAGCGCCTCGTCGACGAGGCCGAGCGTGAGCAGCCTCAGGAAGTGGCTGGGAGTCGTGCCCGCCGCGGACGCGACCGGGCACCCGCCGCCACAGCGCTGGCACTGGTAGCACGCGTAGACGGCCTGCCCGCTCTCCTCGATCACGCGGGTGCAGAACTCACCGTCGCGCGCTCGAGACGCGACCACGTCGATGCGCGATGTCACCGCATTGGTCATTCCGCCAGCTCTCCCAGCATGGTTCCTATCTGACGCGAGGTCAGGTTCTTGAGCTCGCACGCCTTGTTCAAGCAAGCCGCCACGCACGCGCCGCACCCCTCGCACAGGTTTTCGTCAACCTCGGCGACGTTACGTTCCTCATCCAGTGTGCGGGCATCGTAGGGGCAGGCCGTCACGCACATCCCGCACGCGGCGCACAGCTCCTCGTTCACCATCGCGATCTGTGCCTCGGTCGCGAGCTTCTTGGAGGAAAGGAGGCCCAAGGCCTTCGATGCCGCGCACCCAGCCTGGGCCACGGCGTCGGGGATGTCCTTCGGCGCCTGGCCGCAGCCGCAAAGGAAGATCCCCCGCGTCTGGGTCTCGACCGGTCTCAGCTTCACGTGCGCCTCGGCAAAGAACCCGCTGTCGCTCAGCGGCAGGTTCAGCCTCTCCGCGATCTCTGCTGCTCCGGCGTTCGGCACGACGGCCGTTGCCAGCACAACCATGTCGGCAGGGATCTCGATCGCCTTGCCCGAGAGCGTGTCAACGCCTGACACCATGACCTTGCCGTCGCTCTTATACAGCCGTGACACGCGTCCTCTGAGGTAGACGGTGTTCGTCTCCTCGATTCCCCGCTGGATGAATTCCTCGTAGCCCTTCCCACCGGCGCGGATGTCCATGTAGAAAATGTAGGCCTGACCGTCGTGGACCTTGTGTTTGTAGAGCATTGCCTGCTTGCCCGTGTACATGCAGCAGATCTTCGAGCAGTACGCGACTCCCTTCTCGGGGTCCCTCGAACCGCAGCACTGGATGAAGACGACCTGCTTTGGCTCCGCTCCGTCTGAGGGGCGCTGTATCCGCCCCTGAGTCGGACCGCTCGCCGAGCACAGTCGCTCGAACTGGAGACCGTCGATGACGTCCGGTATGTCCCCGCCGCCCAACTCCGGGAAGTTGCTCTTCTCGTACAGGTCGTATCCCGTGGCGACGACGATTGCGCCGACGTCTAACTCCTCGAACTGGTCCTCCTGCTCGTAGTCAACCGCGCCGATCTCACAAACCTTCTGGCACACACCGCACTTGCCGCTGGTCAGGTAGATACAGTGCTCCGCATCGATGACCGGCTGGTTTGGCACGGCCTGGGGCGAGTTGACGTAGATGGCCTTGCGCTCGTCCAGCCCACGGTTGAACTCGGAGGTTGTCTTCGCCGGGCACTTCTCGATACAAAGACCGCACCCGGTGCACGTGTCCCGGTCCACATAGGCCGCCATCTTCCGGATCTTAACGTGGAAGTTGCCGACGCTCCCCTTCACCTCCTCCACGCGCGAATACGTCATGAGCCTGATGCCCTCGTGCTGCGCGACCTCCACCATTCTCGGCGTCATGATGCACTGCGAACAGTCGAGCGTGGGGAATGTCTCGGAGAGCTGGGCCATGTGCCCGCCGATCGATGGCTCCTTCTCGAGGAGGACGACCTCGCATCCGCCGTTCGCGATGTCGAGCGCCGCCTGCATCCCACTGATGCCGGCCCCGATGACCAGGGCCCGCTGGACGACCGAGGTGCTCCCCGGTACGAGCGACTCGTTCTGCTTGGTCTTCTCGACCATGGCCGCGATCAGGCGAATCGCCTTGTCGGTCGCGGCCTCCTCGTCGGTCCGATGAACCCACGAGCACTGCTCCCGCACGTTTGTGATCTCGAGCTGGTACTGGTTCAGGCCGGCCCGCTCCGCCGCCTTTCTGAATGTGCCCTCGTGCATTGCCGGTGAGCACGCGGCCACCACCACGCCGTCCAGTTCCTTCTCCTTGATGGCCTTCTCGATCATGTCCTGCCCGGGCTGAGAGCAGAAGTACTTGTAGTACTCCGCGTGCACGACGCCCGGGATCTCGGCCGCTTCCTTCAGGACGCGGTCCATGTCGAGCACACCGGCGATGTTAGAGCCGCACCAGCAGCAGAATACACCTATCCTTCTCATCCGGCCTTCCCATCAAGGATGCTGCCTTCGCGTTCGGCAGCGCCAAACGGCCTCGTCGGACCAAGCGCCGATATCATCTCTCCAACCTGTCTCGAAGTGAGGTTTCGGAGTTCACAGGCCTTGTTCAGGCACGCCGTCACACAGGTGCCGCACCCCTGGCAGAGATGCTCCTCGACTTCGGCGACGTTGCGCTCGAGATCGAGAGTCCTGGCTTGGTAGGGGCATGCATCCACACACATTCCACACGCGACGCACCGCTCCTCGTCCACGACAGCTACCTGCGCATCCGAGGCGAGCCACCCCGCGCCCAGCAGACTGAGCACCTTGGACGCCGCGCAACCTGCCTGCGCGATGGCGTCGGGGATGTCCTTGGGACCCTGGCAGCATCCGGCAAGGAAGACCCCGCCGGTGGCCGTCTCCACGGGATAGAGCTTCGGGTGCGCCTCTCGGAGGAACCCGTCCGGCGAGTGCGACAGCCTGAGGAGTTTCGCTATCGCGTCCGTCTCCGGGCGCGGCACCAGCCCTGCAGCCAGGACGACCAGGTCCGCCTCCAGTTCCATGGGCTCACCAAGAAGTGTGTCCTCCGCTCTGACCACCGCCCTGTCCCCGCGACGGTAGATCTCCGACACGCTGCCGCGACGGTAGATGACGCCCTCTTTCCGGACGCGGTCGTAGAACTCCTCGAAGCCCTTGCCGAAGGCCCTGATGTCCATATAGAACACGGTGACGGTTGCGCTCGGAATCTTCTTCTTCGCGAGATAGGCCTGCTTGGCCGTGGACATGCAGCAGATCCTCGAGCAGTGCTCGTTGCCCACCGTCTCGTCCCGCGACCCCACGCACTGAATGAAGACGATGTCGCTGGGTATCTTTCCGCCCATCTCCAGCTTCCCCTGCGTCGGTCCCGAGGCGGAACACAGTCTCTCCATCTCGAGTCCCGTTATGACGTTGTCGTAACGCTCGTAACCGAGCTCGGGCTTGAGGCTGGCGTCGAACTCCTCGTAGCCCGTCGCCACCACGACCGCGCCGACGTCCACCTCGACCAGCTGGTCCACCTGCTCATAATCGACCGCGCCGATGTCGCACACCTTCTTGCAGATGCCGCACTTCCCTTCCGAGAGGTAGAGGCAGTGCTCGGCGTCGATGACCGGAGCGTTCGGGACCGCCTGAGGCGACGTGACGTAGATTGCCTTCCGGGCGTCCAGGCTGCAGTTGAACTCGGACGTCGTGGTGACCGGGCACTTCTCGACGCACAGTCCGCAGGCCGTGCACAGCTCCCGGTCCACGTACGCCGCTCTCAGCCGGATCGTCGCGTGGAAGTTCCCGATGCTCCCCGAGATGTCCTCCAGAGTGGCGTAGGTCATCAGCCGTACCTTCTCGTGCTGCGCCACCTCCACCATCTTGGGCGTCATGATGCACTGTGAGCAGTCGAGCGTGGGGAAGGTCTCGGACAACTGGGCCATGTGGCCTCCGATCGAGGGTTCCTTCTCCACGAGAATCACCTCATGGCCGCTGTTCGCGATGTCGATCGCCGCCTGGATCCCGCTGATGCCCGCCCCGATAACGAGGGCTCTGGGAACCACGGGGATGCTCACGGGGAGCAGCGGCTCGTTCCGTTTGGCCTTCTCCACCGACGCGGCGATGATGCTGATGGCCTTGTCGGTCGCGGCCTCGTGCTCCATCTGGTGGACCCACGAGCACTGCTCCCTGACGTTCGCTATCTCCACTTGGTACTGGTTCAGGCCGGCCCGCTCCGCCGCCCTCCTGAACGTGCCCTCGTGCATGCTGGGAGAACAGGCCGCCACAACGACACCGGTCAGCTCGTTCTCCTTGATGGCCTTCTCGACCATCTCCTGCCCCTGCTGCGAGCAGAAGTACTTGTAGTACTCCGCGTGGACCACGCCGGGCAGCCTGGCGACCTCCTCCAGCGTCCGGTCAAGGTCGAGCACGCCGGCGATGTTGGTGCCGCACCAGCAGCAGAATACTCCTATCCTATTCATCTGGCTCGTCCGCGGGCTCTCGCGCGTCCCGCTCCGGTTCCTCAGGGGGCCTCTCGAGCACGCACGCCCTCACCAGTTCACCCACCCCGGTCTGATGCTGTTCGAGGCCGCAGAGCTCGGGGTCCGCCCCGAGCGCGAGCGCCAGGAGCTCCGTGAAGTAGAAGACATGGATCTCGTCTCTGGCTATGAGCTCTCCGCCGAAGAACTCGAAGTTGAAGTTGCACATCGGGCAGCTTGTGACTATGGCGTTGGCCCCCGACTCGACCGCGGATGCGAGTATCCGCTCGACCGTCGTGCGGGTGAGGTCTTCGTCCTTCAGTGAGAGATACGACCCGCAGCACTCCAAGCGGTGAGGGTACTCAACGATCTCGGCGCCGACGGCATCGAGGAACTCCTCTATCACCGAGGGGCTTTCCGGATCCTCGAATCCGATCTCGTCCATCGGACGAAGGAGAAGGCAGCCGTAGAACGGCGCGACCTTGAGCCCGCTCAGGGGACGCTTCACCTTCTCCTTCAGAGCCTCGAATCCCACCTCGTTCTTGAGAATCTCGAAGAGATGGAGGATCTCGACACTGCCGTCGTACTCGCTTTCCATGAAGTCGTTTATGGTCTCGTGTTTGTCCGGCTCGGCGCAGAAGGCGTGGTTCGCGCGCTTGAGAGAGTTGTAGCAGAACACGCAGAGCGTCATCACGCGCCCGCCGCCCTTGTGCACCTCCGCCAGGTTGCGGATAGGCGCGAGGTGCTGCATCAGGTTCGTCCGATCGAGCTTGAAGGCGGAGCCGCAGCAGACCCACTTCTCCATCTCGGTAAGCTCGATGCCGAGCAGCTCGCAGGACGTTCGAGCGGACGTGTCGAAGTCGCGCGCCTTGTCGGGCAGAGTGCATCCGGGGTAGTAGTAGGTCTTCATTTCGTGTACTTCCTCAGGCCGGCCACGAGCGCCTGTTGCGGAATCCTCTTCATCATCTCCTTCGGAAGCGACTCGGGCGAGACGATGTCGGGCTCCTCCCTCGGACGCAGGAACATCACTCTCAGCGCCTCCATGATCCGCGAGATGTCGATGCCCTTCGGGCAGCGCAGGTCGCAGGTGAGGCAGGCGGCGCACAGCCAGTAGGTGTTGATCTTCCTGAGCTCCTCCTCCTGTCCAAGCCACGCGAGTCGGACCACCGCGTGCGGAGCGATGTCCATGGCCGCGGCGCTC
>DAOWCM010000238.1 GCA_030639555.1 Candidatus Eiseniibacteriota bacterium
CCTCGCCGCACGCATTCCGCTTGTCGTCGGGCCCGTCCGCGTACTGCGACGCGGCGATGATGTCAACGGGTCCATCGCGGTTGAGGTCGGCCAGAAGAATCGGGAGGCCGAAGAGATCGGATCTGGACCGGCCGTGGAATCGGGGCACGGCCGGGTCGTCGAGTGTGGATGCCCGGGTCGCGACGCTTTCCAGCTCACCGACCTCACCGTAGCGGTTTCCGAAAAGCACGAATACCTCTCCCGTCGCCTCGACTTTCTTCCTGTGCGCCCTCGACGCGTAGGCGGAGACCAGCAGGTCGTCGATCCCATCGAAGTCGATGTCCCCGACGGACAGTGAGCGCCCGAGAAATCCGCGGTCCGTGAGACCGGACAGCGCGGACGTTCCGGTCAGCGAAAGGGACGCCGGTTGTCCCTCCAGAACTTCGTGCACGGGGACGATGTAGAGCTTCCCGACGTCCGGGAGGTTCGCACGGGGCCCGTCTGCCTGAGGTGCGCCCAGGACGAGTTCGAGGACGCCGTCGCCGTCGGTGTCGGCCACGGCCAGCCCCGCCAGTGCGTCATCCGCGCTCTCGCCACTGACGCTGGCCGCAGCGACGTCGGAGACGGTCGCGGTTCCGGACAGGGAGCGGAGCGTCTCGCCTCTTACGACGTAGACCACGCCTGGTCGCGCTCCCTTCGTTCCGCCGCCCCCTGGCTCCGAGAGCAGAAGCTCGGTGGGACCGTCATCGTCGATATCGCGGGCGAGCATGGAGTAGCCCAGCCTCGCGCCGGGCAATGAGCCCGTCAGAACTACGTCGGGAGCCGCATTCCGGCCGTGGCTCCAGGAGCCTCCCGGCCCGCCGAAGTAGACGGACACTTCGCCGCGCGCGATGCCGCTTTCGTCCCCGGCGACAGGTGCGCTGACGGCGAGGTCGTCGAAGCCGTCGCCGTCGAAATCGGCGATGGCCACTGCCGAGCCGAATCTGCCGCGAGCGCCGCTCCCGGTAATCGTCCACTCGGCGAGGGTCGCCGCGTAGGTCTCAGCGGACAGCGTGTCGAGAGCAGAGAGGCGGAACACGAAGACCGCGCCCGTGTGTGCCGTGCCGGCGCTGTCCGCCAGTCCCGGGGCGCCGACGACGAGCTCGGCGCCGCCATCGCCGTCGAGATCGCCCACGGCGGTGCAGTAGCCGAACTGCTCCTCCGCGGACGTGCCGTGAATGGACGGCGCGCCCTCGGAAGCAAGGTCGATCACCGTGCCCGCGTGGAGAACGGAGGCGCACAGGAGCAATCCCAGCGCCGCGATGGTCGACGGGGGATGTCTTCGCTCAATCATGGTCCGGGTCTCCGTGGTGAAGAATCGTGGCATGTGGATCCTAGAGGGCGAGTATGCACGTCCCCGAGCGGCACCGTCAAGTGCGGGCTGCCGCTGTTGACACGTGTGGCGGCTGCGGCTAGAGTTTGAACATGGGAGTTACTCTTCAAACAAAAAGTTGCGGGGCCGGGCAGCGCGCCCGCGCATTGAGCGCGGTGACCGTCGCCCTTCTGTGTGCCGTTTGCACGCCCTTCACGGGACGAGCCGCGGAGCCCGCCGGCGTCGACTCCATCGGGATGCTGAGTCTCGAGGAGGTGCTCGAGGGCTACAACGCGAACATACACAGTGCGATGGCGGCCATCGAGACGCTGCGCGTGGAGCAGGAGATGGTCGAGCCCACGGAGGAAGGTGGGGAGAAGCGGGCCCTGGCGTTGCTCTCCTACAGCCGCGGGGAAGGGATGCAGCGCGAGGAGTGCTCCTCGGACCTTGGCCATCCCGTTGGGGAGTATAAGCTCCGGAGCCTCGTCGGTCCGGAACTGCTGCCTGGCGAGTACGATGTTCTCCTTACCGGCGTCGAGGACATGGAGGGGCGTTGGTGCTACAGGTTGTCCGTCACCGCCACCGAGCGTGACGTCGAGCACTTCGACGGCACGGTGTGGGTCGAGGTCGGGAGTCTGGGACTGGTCCGGATCATCGGGCAGGTCGCTGACCCACCATTCTCCATCGAGAGAATCACGCTGGACAAGGCCTTCGAACCGGTACCCGAAGGCTTCCGGCTTCTTCGCAGACACACGGGCGAGATCGACATCCGCCTGGCGTTCGTCCGCCGCCATGGTATGATGCACATCTTCTACACGAACTACGCGATCGTTACCTCTCGGTAGACTGACAATTCGATTGACAAGTACAGCAATCCTGTTGTAGTTGTGCGAACAACCGTTGCTCGTTTGAGTCAGCGGGTTGAGTTGGCGTCTGCGGCTGACGTCCTCGAGCGGTCCTGCAAGGGGCCGGGGGGCCGCCCCGACGACGGCTTCCATCAGGGATGAGAGGGGAGAAGGGGAAACGGCTCCCACCGTAGCCCCACTCCCCTTTCGCCGCGTCTGGGGGCTAATCTCCTGTGGCGCGGCTCCGCCGCCCCCCGAGTTCTTCCTACACACGAGCTGATATGCCACCAGGGTGCTCAGTACTTGATTTTTTGGCGATATTCGTGTAGAATGGCAAGGAAATGTTGAAGAGCGCGGGGCTCTCCCGATCGAGAAGTCCCGCCTGCGCGCAATCGAGGGCCGCCGGTCCTTACGACCGGCGGTCGTGTGTCTGGTACCGACCGGCATACGGGAGGCGCCGCGAGGTCGACGACACAATAGACGGCGCCACGAACGCCGGGAAGGAAAGGTATTGGATGCAGACGGCTCGCACAGCGGTCCTCATGGTTCTTGTTCTTCTGCTCGCCGGCTCGGCCTGGGCCGGCGTCATTGCGCCCGCACTGGAAACCCAGATGCAGAAGCTCCGCGGGGATGACGAGGTGAAGGTCCTCGTCGTCCTGCACGATCAGGCCGACATCGGCAGCATGAATCTGCAACTGCACAACAGCCGGGCCACCCGGCAGGAACGGCACGAAGCCGTGCTCGGGGCGCTTCAGGATGCCGCTCATCGCTCGCAGGGCGCGCTGGTTGATTACCTGGACGCTCGTCAGAGCGACGGTGAGATCCGCGGCTACACCGCTCACTGGTTGGTCAACTCGGTCGTGGTTGTCGGCACGGTCGACGCTGTCCGCGAACTCGCGCTGCGCGACGACGTGAAAGCGATCGAGGCTGACCTGCGGTTCGAACTCATCGAGCCGATCCGAAGCGAGAAAGCCACGCCCCCGGGCGGCGACCGCAGTATCGGTATAGCGCCAGGCGTCGTGGCCGTTGGGGCCCGCCGCGTCTGGAACGAACTCGGCATCGACGGCACCGGTGTCATCGTCGGTATCATGGACACCGGTGTGGACGGTACGCACCCGGCGCTGGCCGCTCGTTGGAGAGGGCTCTTTGCTGACCCGAGCGAGTGCTGGCTTGACAACTCCGGTCAGGGCACCCCCGACTTCCCGGTCGACAATAACGCCTACCACGGAACCCACGTCATGGGCACCGTCACCGGCCTGGCGCCTGACGACACCATCGGCGTCGCGCCCGGCGCGCTGTGGATTGCCGCGAACACGATCAACCAGGGCGTAGGATCTGAATTCGACAACGATGTTATCGCGTCCCTGGAGTGGTTTGCAGACCCCGACGGCGATCCCGGGACGACCGACGATGTGCCGTGCGTGGTCCAGAACAGCTGGGGCACCTACGAGCCTCTCGGGTATCCCGACTGCTTCAGCTACTGGTGGACGGCCATGGACAACTGCGAGGCCGCGGGCGTCGTGTTGACCTGGTCCGCCGGCAACGAGGGGCCGGGCGCAGCATCGCTGCGTTCGCCCGCCGATCGCGCCGACAGTCCGCACAACGCCTTCAGTGTCGGCTCGACCCAGTACTACGAGCCGTATGTGATCAGCGATTTCTCGAGCCGCGGGCCGAGCAACTGCGGCGGTCCCTACGCCATGAAGCCGGAGATCTGTGCGCCGGGCTCCAACATCTACAGCGCGCAGCCCGGCGGCGGTTACCAGAACCTCAGCGGCACATCGATGGCCGGCCCCCACATTGCC
>DAOWCM010000211.1 GCA_030639555.1 Candidatus Eiseniibacteriota bacterium
ACCGCGGGGAAGATCGCTGGAATCGTCAGGACCGATGCCTACGCGTCGGACGGCGTCAGGGACCCGATGGTTGCACCGAGCGGCGCGTTGGCGGCCAGGCCGTCGTCGACCCAGAGGGAGACGAGGGCGCCCGCGCAGGTGAGACTCCCAAACATGTGGCTTTCCGGCATCATCTGGGATTCGGAAAATCCCATTGTGATGATAGATGGTCTTGACCTCCACGTCGGAGATTCGGTTCAGGGAGCAAGGGTCGTGGAGATCAGAATGGACAGTGTGGTTCTGTCGTACAAGTCCAAGCGGTACGTGCTGACCGTTGAATAAGGAGGTCTGTTATGATGGTCCGGAAATCTGGATTCTCGCGATACCGCTCCGCCACCATCGCCACCGTGCTGGTCGCCCTGTTGTGCGTGACCTGCTCGACGGCGTGGTCGCAGGAGGCGGACGCGGCCGATGTGGGGACGACGGGTTACAGCCCGAGGATATCCCTGAACCTGCAGAACGTGACGCTGGGCGCAGTGCTCAAGGTCATGACGCAGAAGACGGGCATCAACTTCCTCATCGGCAGTGACCTCACCGGGAAGACTATCAACGTCTACCTGGAAGACGTCCTGGTCGAGGACGCCCTGGCGGCGATAATGAAGGCGAACGGCCTGTGGTACACGCGCCAGAAGGGCACGAACATCTACGTCATTATGGAATCTCCGGACGGCCCGCCAGTGGCAACCGTGACGGATGTCTTCCACACCGACTTCGCCGACGCCGTGATGCTGAAGCCCACGATCGAGGCCGTGCTGACCGAGGTCGGCACCGTCGTCGTGGACCAGCGGACAAACGCGATGGTCGTGTCCGACATCCCGGAGAACATGTCGACAATCGAGTCGATCGTGCGGGAGCTCGACAAGCCCACGGGACAGGTTCTCATCGAGGCGCAGATCGTCGAGGTGGCCGACGAGGCCAATCTCGATCTGGGAGTCGAGTGGGGCTACTCTGACTACGACTCCGAAAATGGCGCGTCGTACGGCGGCGGATTCAACTACGTCCACCAGTGGCAGCACGAGAGGGTGAAGAACGAATTCTACGACCCCCTTGATCCCGATAATCCGAATGAGCCCCAGTACTTCAACGTATCGACCCTGGTGGCGGACAAGGCGATGGAGGGTTTGCTGGACCTCAGCTTCGGCAAGTGGCACTCCTTCATCGACGGGTTCCAGGACATCAGCGCGCGTATCAGGGCGATGGAGCGTGACGGACTCGCCAAGGTGCTTGCCTCGCCGCAGATCCTGACGATCGACAACCAGGAAGCGATCATCGCCATCACGTCGCACATCGCGATGGCCAAGAAGACGACCGTTTCTCCCGATGGGTACCTGACCATCGAGCCCCTCTACGGCGACGTGGGCGTCACGCTCAAGGTAACGCCTCACGTCAACAATGACGATTTCGTTACCATGACCATCGAGCCCGAGGTAAGCTCGGCAGCACGGTCGGCCTACTTCCCGGATGAGGCCGTAGACACGAGGAAGAGGACGGCCAAGACGACGGTGATGGCGCGGGACGGTGAGACGATCGTCATTGGCGGTCTCCTCCGGAAGGACATCAACGAGACCCACTTCAAGGTACCGCTCCTCGGTGACATCCCGTTGCTCGGGCGGCTCTTCCGCAAGAGCGTCGAGAGCGAGGTGGACTCAGAGGTCATGGTGTTCCTCACTCCGAGAATCCTCGGGCCCGAGGAACTCAAGCGGATCTCCGAGCGCAAGACCGCAAGGCTCGCGGAGATAATGGGGGAGAAGTAGTTGACGGAAGCGACCCTATTGGTGGCTCTATTCATCGTTGGGTCAATACTCGGGAGCTTCTTCAACGTAGTCATCTATCGGGTGCCGCGCGGCGAATCGATTGTCAGGCCTCCATCGGCCTGTCCCGCCTGCGGCACCCGCCTTCATGCGCGGGACAACATCCCCGTGCTGGGCTACCTGCTGTTGCGCGGGAAGTGCAGATACTGCGCGGCACCCATCTCTCCACGGTACCCGGTCGTCGAGGTGCTGTCAGGTGTCCTGCCCGTGCTTCTGTTCATGCGATTCGGCCTGACCGTCCCCTTCTTCGTCTACTGGCTGCTCTCCTGTGTGCTCCTTGTGCTCTCCTTCGTCGACCTGGACCTCCGTATCATTCCCGACAGGGTGACTCTGCCTGGCATCGTGATCGGGATCATTGTCGCTCCCCTCGTCGGACTCATGGGATTCTGGGGCTCGCTTCTGGGTGTGGTGGTCGGTGGCGGGGCACTCTATCTGATAGGCGTTCTGGGTGAGTTGTTCCTGAAGAAGGAGAGCATGGGCGGGGGAGACGTCAAGCTCGCGGCCATGCTCGGCGCGTTCATGGGCTGGAAGCTGGTTCTGATCTCGCTCTTCGTCGCCTTCTTCATAGGCGCCGTCGTCGGCGTGATCGTGATGGCCCGCAAGCCGAAGAACTGGGACAGCAGTCTGCCGTTCGGGCCCTTCATCGCCCTCGGCGCCGTGCTGGCGCTGCTCTGGGGTGAGTCGGCGCTGGCGTGGTACTCGTCACTCCTGGGGTAGGGCGGGGGTCGGAGCGAGAGAACGAGAAGAAGGCCCGGCGGGTGTCCGCCGGGCCTCGTTGCTGTCAGGCTGCTCCACGCCGCCCTCCGGTATGGCTGCCACGTCTCACGTCAGTCGATGATCGTCGTCACCGAATCAGTTGATGATCGTGATCACCGAGACGCTGTCACGGTGCGCGCCCTGCGGCCACGCCAGCTTGGCCACGACATGCTTGTAAGTCGCGTCGTCCCACGAACCTCCAGCGTCCGACCACGTGACGGAGGTCACGTCCCACGTCAGGTCGCCGATGACATCGTTCGAGGTGTCCAGGTCACCGCGAGTGATGAGCGTTATGGTAGAGTTGATCGGGTGAGTTCCGGCGGCCATGTGGGTGCTGGTGATGTCCGCGTCGCTCCCTGTCATCGCCCCTCCTGCCGCGAGCAGCTGCTCGACCTTCCTCTCGACCAGCCTCAGCGCGCACCGCTCTTCCCCGCGGTGTGCTACCATGACCCTTCCCCTCACGAAAGCATCGAACATCGGCGCGATAACGATCGCGAGGACGACGACCGAGACCATGATCTCTATCACGGTCACGCCTCTCTGGTTCCGCGCTCTCCCAATCCGACGAGAGCGTGGCCCTGTGCGGTTGTGTCCGCGGTCCTCACGCAGTCCGAGTCTGTGGGCCGCCGTCGCCCAGGCTCGCCGCATCAGCCCGCGCGGGCTTCGTGCGTTCATCGCTACTCCTCCTGATCATGGTCCTCAGTTTCTGCAGATAGCCGTTCCGGATATCTGCACTCTCTGGTCGTCTGTCAACCTGTTCGGCGTTCCGATGTCGCTTCTGAACCAGCCGTCGATGTGCAGTGTGCGCCCGTACAGGACGAAGTCGATCGAGTCGATGTAGGATGCCACCGCGATGCCATTGATGTCCATCAGGTTCCCGGCGCCATCGAGGTAGAACTCGGCGACCAGGCTGTCTCCGCTGGCCACTTCGTAGTACACCTCGAGCGAGTCGCCGTGGGCTCCCGGTGTTACGGCAAGGCTGCTCGCCGGGCGCACCACGTTCTGGATCATCCCCGTGACGAGTGAGGCCTCACGCTGGATCTCCAGAAGGGCCGTCGTACCGTTCCACGAACGCACCGTCCCGACATAGGCCACGGCTATCGAGAGGATAACGGCTACGGAGGCTGCCGCGACGACCATTATCTCCGCGAGAGTGAACCCGCTGTTGCCATTGAGCCGGCGCCCAAGTCGCCTGTCAGTGTGTGTTGCTTTCATAAGCGCACCCTCTCGTTTTGTCCTAGCCCTCCCAGCACGTGAGATCCACCGGTGTGATCTCGCGCCAGACGAGTCTGTTGAATCCGCCGCCGGCGAATATGATCGATGAGTAGCCGGGCGGTATCAGGTCTCTCAGACGCCAGTCGTAGTGGAGATCCCTCTCGTAGCCCGTCAGCAGGTGGAAGTTGTCGTCGTCGTCGTAGTAGCCCGTTCCGACGGGCCCCCACTTGTCCTGCGCGAGCCCACCGTGAATAGTAAGCGTGCCGCGCGGCGTCCCCAGGCTGTAGTTCTCGACCAGGGAGGCCTGGTTGTTCATCGACATGATGTGCGCGTGAATGACGCAGTCGCTGCCGTTGGCCGCGTTGTCGGTGATGACGACCTTGGTCGAAGCGACCAGCCCTAAGATGTCGTCGCAGTCCGGGAGCGGCCCGTTCGCATCGCTGCCCGCGTAGATCAGGTCGCCGACGATCTCGATCGTGGCGTTGTTCACG
>DAOWCM010000369.1 GCA_030639555.1 Candidatus Eiseniibacteriota bacterium
ATCTCTTCCTGTTTCTCGAGGTCGCCCTCGCTGAACGCGACGTAGACCTCGCACTCACCGCAGTAGAGTCCGCAGGCTCCAACCAGCGTCAAATCGACCGTGCTCATCAGCTCCTCCACGGTGGACGGAATGGCGCTCCCAAGCCTACTACGCGGGCTCAGATTCCATCTCCCGCATCCATGCGTCAAGACCTATTTCCCGGATGCGGGCGAGGGTCTTGCGGGCGGATTCGTAGTCTCCGCCCTGATAGAAACTCTCCAGAGTATCGCAGTCACCGTAGTCATCGCAGTCAGAGCACAGCTTGACGCCTCGGCCGGTCGCGCAGAGCATGACCTTGCAGTCAGCGCTCCAGTGTTCCTCGTGGGGGCCCCAGCACCCGCAGCAGTGAATCTGCTCAGGTTCACACTCGGTCTCGAAGTTCTCGACGATCCACTTGGCGATCCGCTCCTGCGCAGCCCGGTCGCCCGTCTCGCCTGCCACACGTATGTCGCACTTCTCGCAGTAGATGCCGCATGCACCGAGAAGGCCCAGGTTCATCTTGCCCATGCTCGTCCCCCTGCGCGGTCCCGCTCCACCGCGTTGTGTCGCTTCCTCCCCCGTTAGTGCCGCCCCAGTTCGTCACCCAGCATTTCTATCATGAGCTCCGCGTTTCGCGCGGCGTGACCGGCGTGGCAGTTGTTGAAGAAGGCGTAGACCTTCTTCACCTTGCTCTCCAGGTCAAGCATCTTCCCGGCCCACTCTGACAGTTCGTCCTTACCGTAGTCGTAGTCGTAGCGGTCGCCGCCGCCCCTGCCCCACCAGTTGCGCGCGTTCCGACCATGCAGCCGGACGTACCCCTCGTCGGTGGTCGCCACGGCCACGGGCGGAACGAGGCCCTTGAGTTGCGGCTCGTCAACCGAGCAGTAGCCGACGCCCAGGTCCCTCAGGAACTCGAACGTCTCACTCTCGATCCACGAATCGTGCCGGAACTCCACGAACAGCGGGTCCTCTCCAAAACGTTTACGGAGTGCCGCCAGATGGGTCCTGCCGGCATCACCTTTCTTGAACTTCCACGGGAACTGCGCCAGGAAGCCCGCGAACTTGCCTGCCTCCTTGAGCGGTTCCACCGAGTCGACGAACTCGCGATACATCCGCGAGTCGTCCTCGATCTCGTGGGTCATACCCCTGAACAGCTTGACGATGAACTCGAACCCGGCCGGGGTCTTCTGCTCCATGCGCTCGAACATCACGGGCGTCGGGATCCGGTAGTAGCTCGAGTTGATCTCGACGATGTCAAAATGCCTGACGTATTCGTCGAGCATCTTGCTTCGCGGCGTCCCTGCCGGATAGAAGGGTCCTATCCAATCGGCGAAGCTGTACCCGGACGTCCCCACGCGGATGCGACCCTCTCGCCCCAGCCGTCTGGGGTGCGGCGGTGCCGGCCTGCTGTCGTACGCGCCCGACCGGTCCGCAAGAGAGTCGTTGTCGGACCTCTCACTACCGAAGAGATCGCCCTGGTTGTCCCTGTTGCGGTGTGTCACTCCCCACCTTTCGCCCCGCGGACAGTGACCTCCGGAGTCCGCCGGGCTCTGCCGCGCCCGGTTCAGCTGTCGCTGGACCGCACACGGTCGTCCTGGTCCTGCCATCTCAGCATGTCGAACGGGCTCGTGGAGATGCTGGAATTGAGTGGCTTGTTGTCGACGTTCCCGCTGGCGTCGTGCCAGCGCGACATTGGCGACCAGCCCATGCCCGTGGTCGGATCGGCGGTCCCTACGCTCATCCTCTGGAATCTCGGCTCGGACACTCGGCGGGGCGCGCCCCACATGCGCGCGTCGTGCGAGACGAGGCGCGCCCGGGTTATCGCGTGCTCACCATACTTGTCGCGAATACTGTCGACCACGGCCAGAAGCTTCCGGTGCGCGTCCTCTTCCCTCTGCCCGAAGAGGTCTATCTGCATTACGTCCGGGACCTTCACCAGTCCCGAGCAGTGGACGCCGACCAACCTTATCGAACGATCCGGTCTCCAATGGCGGTGCATCAGGTCCCGCGCCACGCGGTAGATGACCCGCTCTTCATCGGTATAGAATTCTATCTTCTTCTGTCTACCGACTGACTCGAAGTCCGAGAACCTGAGCCGCATCGAGATAACATTGCCCAGGTAGTCCTTCTTCCTCATCCTCCGGGCGACCTGGTCGGTCAACCTCAGGAGCACCTTTTCGGCCTCGGCGATGTCCCAGGTGTCCGCGGGAAGCGTGTGCTCGTGACCCATCGATTTGACGGGCATGCCTTCGTAGTACGGGGTGATCGGAGTGTCATCCCGCCCCGCCGCCATCATGTGGAGGATCTCGCCCATGATGCCAAAGCGGCGACGCAGCATGGCGACCGGAAACTCCGCCAGCTCGTTTATCCTGGTCACGCCCATCAGGCTCAGCGCCACCGCGGTCTTGGTTCCGACGCCCCAGATATTAGAGACCGGAAGGTCGCCGAAAACCTTCGTGAACTCACCCGGCCGCACTATCGATACACCGTCGGGCTTCTGGAACCCCGAGCACATCTTCGCAATC
>DAOWCM010000201.1 GCA_030639555.1 Candidatus Eiseniibacteriota bacterium
ATGAAGACCAGATACCCGTTCCCGAACGTGCCCGGCCCGTTCGTGGTCTTCAAGCCGACGTAAAGACTGTCCGCGTCCCACGTCACGTACAGATCGACCAGATCGCCGTCCGTGGGGTAGTAGCGGTTGTCGTTGTTGGGGTCCCGCCCCGCCAGCTCGTCGCTCTGCCAGTCGCCCGGGTCGGTGGTCACGCGCCCGTCGATCGTAGGCCTGTTGTAGCTGTTCGACAGGGCGGATGCGGCCACCAGCAGAAGAAGAACGGTGACGGCAGCAGCGTATCTTCGCATGTCGATTTCCTTAGGAATGGTGTCCAGTGCGATATCTCTGGGACCCCGCTCCGGCGCCCCGGGTGAACGCGTTGTACGGTTCGTTGCCTAGATACGGGAATCCACGGCCGGTTCTCCACACGGCCGTGACGCATGCTAGAGGCTATCAGAGCATGAGGGACCGGTCAAGCGGGCGCGCTCTCGCTGACGGGGTTCGCGGCCCCGCTGCCGCGGTTCCCCACGGCTTCCAGGACGCGTCGAGCGATCTCGGGCAAGAGGTCCCCGGCCTTCCCGAGCAAGGTGGCATCGACGAGCGCGGATATGGGCGTGTAGGCGGTGTTTACCTCGACCACGAAGGCGCCGTTGTGCTTGGCGACCAGCGGCAGCGACGCCGCCGGATGGACAACGGCCGACGTGCCGATGACCAGCATTGCGTCGCAGCTCGCCGCGATCTGGTGGGAGCGCTCGTACGCGTCCATCGGCAGCGGCTCGCCGTACCACACGACGTCCGGGCGGAGGAGTGACCCGCACGTAGGGCAGTGCGGCGGCACGTCGGGCAGCGGGCTCTCCAGCAGCTCGCAGACCGTCTGCTCGAGCGTGCAGCGCGCTCTCCAGATGCTGCCGTGAAGCTCGACCGGAGCCAAGCTACCGGCCCTGTCGTGAAGTCCATCGGTGTTCTGAGTAATGAGAGAGAAGTGGGGGTAGCCCTTTTCCAGCTCGGCGATGGCCACGTGGGCCGGATTGGGCTCGACGTCTGAGACGAGCTGACGCCTGTAGTCGTACCAACTCCAGACCAGCCCGGGGTCACTCTCGAACGCCCTCCACGTCGCGAGTTCCTCGGCCCGGTGCTGCTTCCACAACCCTTCCTCGCCCCTGAACGTCGGGACGCCGCTCTCCTGAGACACTCCCGCGCCGGTGAGAACGGCCAGGTCCTCCGCCATGCTAAGCCGCTCCACCAACCTCTTCGTAACGCCACTGGCGGGTTCCACTGCTTCCCCCCTTCCAGGGCAATCCGACTCTCAACTCGAGTCGAGCGCTTCCGGCTTCTCGGCGGTCTCGGTGGCTATCGCCGCCTCTCGGGCCGCTCCCCGAGCAGCGGCCGCTTCCGCCCTGCCTCTGTCCGTTCCTCTACCTCCCTGTCCGAGGTTCATTGTCCAGTAGACAGAGCCGTAGCTCGTGCAGTTCATGCAGCGAATGCAGTCCACACTGCCTATCTCCTCCGGCACCTTGAGCCCCATCGGGCAGTCCTTCGAACAGTACATGCAGGAGGCGCAGTTCTCGAAGTCTGAACCCAGGGCGTAGGCGATGGCGCAGTCGTCGAGATGGGTGTCCATCTGAAGCAGGCTGAACTTGTTCGTCAGACCCAGAAGGGCGCCCAGGGGACAGACGAAGCGGCAGAACGGTCGCCTCATCATGCCCATCAAGAGCACCAGCGCGGCCAGGCTGACAACCTTGAGCCCGAACAACCAGGTGAGGAAGTTCATCCCCTCCGCGCCGTCGGACCCGCGCGCCTGCCACAGGAGCCAGGGAAGACCACCCTCAAGCGTTCCGGCGGGGCAGATCTTGCAGAACCACGGCTCGTAGGTCCACCAGGCGATCAGCCCGCACACGACCACGAGCACGACGTACTTCATGTGCCTGAGCCAGTTCGGAGCGGAGAACTTCGGCAGCTTGAGCTTGTAGACGATCTCCTGGAACCAGCCGAACGGGCAGAACCACCCGCACGGGAACCGCCCGACGAAGACCCCGATCAAACCCAGAATACCCAGCACATAGAACGGGAACTGCCTGATGATGACGAAGTGCTGAAGCGCGCCTATCGGGCACGAGCCCCATGCGAGGGGACAGGCATAGCAGTTGAGCACGGGGACGCAGACGCCCTTGAGCGCACCCTGATAGAAGGTCGCTCTCGGGATGGCAACGAAGTAGGAGTTGGTGAAGAGGAGCGCGATGAACTGGACGATCCGCCGCTTCAAGTAGGTCTCCCCTCCCGGGTCCCGAACCCCGCCTCGCGCGTCCGCCGCCGGCCGCGAGCGCGGACGACGTCAGCAACAGAATCAGCCGACACCGATGCAAGACAGACAGATCATGGCGCCGTTCGACAGCGTCTCCCAGAAGTGCTCGGTCACGAGCCCAACGATGAGAAACGCCTCGAACACCACGAGCCCGATGACGAAGAATACCGCGGTTCGCGCGGGGCCAGGCTTGACCAGGAAATCTATCGCCTTGCTCAAGGGACGCACCTGCTCACAGCTCCCTTCAGAAGCTGCGCAACGCGGGTTTCAAGTACTCCTGAGTACGTCAGGATTCTAGCGGTCCGGCGGCGTCACAGTCAAGCGTCAACGCCTGAATTATCAACGCGTAAGGCTCACGCGGCGGACGTGCATCCCGCTCCGTGTCCGCGTGCTCGGCGTCCCGTGCCCGCGCCGCCGGCTCATCGCAGGCACGCACAGCCAGCTCATCGCGGGCGCGCGGCCCGCGCGCGACCAAACGGCTACATGATGCCCCTGATGCGCGCCCTCAGAACCGCGTGTGCGGCCGCCAGACGCGCCACCGGTACGCGGTAGGGTGAGCAGCTCACGTAGTCCAACCCCGCGCGATGGCAGAAGTAGATGGACTCCGGGTCGCCTCCGTGCTCGCCGCAAATCCCCATGTGAAGGTCGGGATTGGTCAACCTGCCCTTGTCGACGGCCATCTTCACCAGAGCGCCGACGCCGCGCTTGTCGAGAGACCGGAATGGATCCTTCCTGAGAATCCCCCTTTTCAGGTACTCCTTGATGAAGGGACCGGCGTCGTCACGGCTGAAGCCGTACGTCATCTGGGTCAGGTCGTTCGTTCCGAACGAGAAGAAGTCGGCGTGTTCGGCGATCTCGTCTGCCACGATCGCGGCTCGCGGTATCTCTATCATCGTACCGATGTGATACGGAACGGCGTCCGTGTCGTCACTGAGGACCTCGGCCGCCACCTTCTCGACGAGCTTCCGCAGGATCGACAGCTCCTTGGGTTCTCCCACGAGCGGTATCATCACCTCGGGCCTGGCGTCGACGCCCCTGTCTGCGAGCGCCTTCGCCGCCTCGAAGATGGCCCGTGCCTGCATCTCGTAGACCTCAGGGTAAGTGACGCCGAGCCTGCAGCCCCTGTGCCCCAGCATCGGGTTCGTCTCACGGAGCTCCGCGGCCCTCTCCTTCATCTCATCGGCGTCCTTGCCCAGTTCCGCGGCCAGGTTCTCGATCTCCTTGTCGGTCGCCGGAATGAACTCGTGGAGCGGCGGGTCCAGCAACCTGATGGTGACCGGACGGCCCTCCATCGCCTCGAGGATGCCCTCGAAGTCCTCGCGCTGGAACGGCAGGAGCTTCTCGAGAGCCTCCCGTCGCTCGTCCTCGTCGGCCGCCATGATCATCGCGCGGATGTACTTGATGCGCCCCTCACCGAAGAACATGTGCTCGGTGCGGCAGAGCCCGATGCCCTCGGCGCCGAAGCTCCTCGCGCGCGCCGCATCCTCGGGTGTGTCGGCGTTCGTGCGGACGCCCAGCTGCCGGAACTCGTCGGCCCATTCCATAAGCGTCGCGAAGTTGCCGGAGAGCTCCGGGTCGACCGTCGGCATCTGTCCGAGGATGACCTCTCCCGACGAGCCGTCGAGCGTCACCCAGTCGCCCTCCTTCACCATTGTCCCGTTGACACTGAACGTCCGGGAGGCGTAGTCAATCTTGATGTGCCCGGCGCCGGCGACGCAGCACTTGCCCATCCCGCGCGCGACGACCGCCGCGTGTGAGGTCATACCACCTCGGGCAGTCAGGAAACCCTGCGACGCGTTCATCCCGTCAATGTCCTCCGGCGATGTCTCCTCGCGGACGAGGACCGTGCGGTGCTTGTCTTCGTCGTTGTCTTCTGACCATTCCACGGCGTCCTCTGCGGTGAAGACGACGCGGCCGACCGCCGCGCCGGGAGACGCCGGTAGTCCCTTCGTCAGCGGCTCGTACTCCGCGTTGGGATCGAGCTTCTGGTGGAGCTGTTGCTCGAGCTGGTCCGGGTCCACGCGGAGTATGGCCGTCTTGCGGTCGATGAGTCCCTCCGCCTCCATCTCCACGGCGATGCGGATGGCCGCCTCGGCGGTGCGTTTCCCGGTCCGCGTCTGGAGCATCCAGAGCTTGCCGGCCTGGATGGTGAACTCGAGGTCCTGGGTG
>DAOWCM010000370.1 GCA_030639555.1 Candidatus Eiseniibacteriota bacterium
GGAAAGACTGTCGTCCGGACGGCGCCATCGAAGGACATTGGAGGACTCCGCTTCCGAGAAGTGCGCCCGGCGCGAGACGGGCCACCGGCGCCCGGGCGATTGGTCGGTACGGCCGCGTTCAGAGGGCTCCCCGGTACTGCCCGGGGGCCGTCCGGTACACCAGAAACGCCGCGCTCCGCACGCGTCTTCACGCGAGGCGACGACCGGCCGCTACGCCGCAGCGGAATGTAGCAAAGCAAACCGCACATGTCAACCCGGCCCCCGACAGTACCCACGTCTCCGCGGCCCTGAATACGCGCGCTGTCGGAACCCTCTAATCCACTGGCAAGGGCGGTGCCGCTGTCGCAGCGAACGGGACAATGATATTGCGCGCCGACGAGCTATGGTAGTATACGTTGTCCGGGTTCGGCGCAGGCCGGACCCTCGACCAGGGGCCCGCAACGCAACGACGGTCAGCAGTTCGGATCTGCCATGAGCATTCTGTCCAGGTACGTTCTCAGAACGCACATCCCCGCCGCCGCAGCGGGGCTCGCCATCTTCTACTTCGTCCTTTCGATGGACTTCATCGTCGATTACCTGAACCTCTTCATCGCCAAGGGAGTTCCGGGTATGGCCGTGCTCGAGGGTTTCCTCCTCAGCCTTGCCTGGATGACGGTGATGGCCGTCCCCATGGCGGTGATGGTCGCCGTCCTCACGGCGTTCGGACGGCTCGCCGGGGACAACGAGATCACCGCCGCCAAGGCCACAGGTGTCAACGTCTTCACTCTGATCGCGCCCGTCCTTGCCGCATCCATCGTGATCGCTCTGGGCCTCTTCTGGTTCGGCAATCACATGCTGCCCGCCGCCAATCACCGTCTGAAGGTACTCCTGGTGGACATTCACAGAATACGCCCATTGGCGACCATCGAGCCCGGCATCCTCACCGAGCTGCCAGGTGGTTACACCATCCTGGTGGACAGGCTCGACTCCAGAACCTCGGAGATCTTCGATGTGAAGATCCACAGGATGGAAGGCGGAGACCCCCTCCAGACGATCGTGGCCGAGCGGGGGCACATCAGCAGTGAACGCGGAGACGACTTCGTGCGTCTCGAGCTGCTGAATGGCGAGATCCACGAACTCGACCCTAATGATGCGACGAGGTTCAACCGGCTGCTATTCGAGCGGCATGTCATCAACATAGAACAGGGTCGCTCGGAACTCGTCAGGAGCGGGGAGTCGCGCCGCGGCGACCGGGAGCTCTCTCTGGCCGAACTCCGCTCCCGCATAGCCGAGCAGCGCAAGGAAGGAGAGGCGTCGCGGCTGAAGTTCGCCGACGGCCTGGAGGCCCATCTAGCGGGATTCCTGGACCTCGCTGACGGCACCTCTCCGCCCCTTGGGAGCGCAGCAGTCCGCGCGAGCCGTGGCCGGATGCTGCGGAGCGCAGAGTCGGACCTGCGGGCTGAGGCCAGCAGTATGAGGCAGGTGCGGCGTCTGGAGGTGGAGTATCACAAGAAGCTCTCGATCCCCTTCGCCTGCGTGATCTTCGTGCTCGTCGGGGCCCCGATCGGCATCAGGAGCGGGCGCGGAGGAATCGGTATCGGTGCCGGCACCGGCATATTGTTCTTCCTGATCTACTACCTGTTCCTGGTCGGCGGTGAGCAGCTGGGCGATCGCGGCCTTGTCACGCCATTCTGGGCCATGTGGTCACCCAACGTTGTTTTCGGAGGGCTGGGTCTCTTCCTCACGCTCTCCGTTTCGCGCGAGTGGAGGATCGCACCGGTCGCGAAGATCCTGGAGTTCCTGCGACGTATCCATCGCCGGGCAGAGGCCTCGACGGAGACCACATGAGCATCATCGACACCTATGCCCTCAGGAGGCTCGGCAGGCCACTCACTATCATATTGTGTCTGTTCACGGGCATCTTCGTGCTGGTCGATCTGTTCGACCACGCCCACTCCTTCATAGACAATGACGTCTCACTGAGCGTCGTCCTCCTGTACTACGCGTACTACCTCCCCCTCATAGTCGTCCTGACATCGCCGGTGGCGATGCTCCTCGCCACTCTCCTCGCTGTTGGTGGGCTCGCGCGGAAGAACGAGATCATGGCGCTCAAGGGATCGGGCGTCAGTCTCTACCGGATCCTCGCGCCGGTGCTCGCTCTCTCTGTCGCTGTCAGCCTCGCCAACGTGTTCATCGGCGAGCTGATCCTGCCCCCGGCCACTCGTCAGCGTCTTCTGATCCAGGAAACCAACATAGCGAGGCGCGCGAGCCAGATCATCACCAGCGACCCGAGGTACGTGGCGTCCGACGGCACGATGTTCCACGCGCGGAGACTCAACTCGAGAACGGGAACGCTGGAGAAGATCACTGTCGAGGAGTTCGACGAGACCAACAGCCCGATCAGCAGGATCGATGCTGAGTCCGCGGTCTGGGAGAACGATCAATGGGTTTTCTACGAGGGAAGTCAACGCTTCTTCACCCCTTACGGTGAAGAAGCGACCAGCTTCGACAGGCTCGAACCGGGCTACTCAGAACCACTCCCGAGCGAACTCGGCGTACGCA
>DAOWCM010000453.1 GCA_030639555.1 Candidatus Eiseniibacteriota bacterium
CGCTGAAGGTGATCTTTGGCTCGATGCCCAAGCCGATCTCCGTTCCCGCGATCTTCGATGTGTACCCGCTGATGAAGGGATACTGCGCCTGCTCGGCGCTGAGCCGCGCTAGCGGAGGCAGCACGCCGGAAGCATCGCATGTCAGGAAGATCACGTTCCTGGGGTGCGAGCGCACCATGCGCTCGGGGACGGTGTTGGGGATGAACTCCAGCGGATACGAGGCCCGGGTGTTCTCCGTGATCGCGTCGTCGTCCAGATCCACTTTCCTCGTGGTGGGATCGTAGATCACGTTCTCGAGGATCGTGCCGAACCGTCGGGTGGCGGCGTAGATCTCCGGCTCGCTCTCCGCGGAGAGGCGGATCACCTTGGCGTAGCACCCTCCCTCGAAGTTGAAGACCCCATCGTCGCTCCAACCGTGCTCATCATCTCCGATCAGCTTGCGGTTGGGATCGGCCGACAGCGTCGTCTTGCCCGTGCCGCTGAGGCCGAAGAACAGCGCGACGTCATCCTCCTTGCCGACGTTGGCCGAGCAGTGCATAGCGAGGACGCCCTCCCGCGGGAGCAGGAAGTTCAGCACGGTGAACATGCTCTTCTTGATCTCGCCCCCGTACCCGGAGTTGCAGATGATGGCCATCCGCTGGGCGAAGTTCAGGATGATGGCGGTGCCGGTCCGCGTGCCGTCCACCCGCGGATCCGTCTTGAAGGACGGGGCCGCGATGACGGTGAACTCGGGGATGTGCTTCTTGTAGGCGTCCTGGCTCTCCAGGCCGATGAACATGTTCCGGGCGAAGAGGCTGTGCCATGCCGTCTCGGTGATGATCCGAACGGGCATCCGGTAGGTCGGGTCCGCACCGGCGTAGCAGTCCTGAACGAACAGTTCCTCGCCCTGGAGGAAGGCCTGCAGCCGCGCCAGGAGCGCGTTGAACTTCTCTGGCGCGAAGGGGCGGTTGTACTCGCCCCACCAGACCTCGTCCTGGGTAGAACTCTCCCGGACCACGTACTTGTCGGCGGCTGCACGAGCGGTGTGGGGCCGCGTGTCCACGAGGAACGGTCCGCCGTGGGCTAAGTGCCCCTCGCCGCGGAATACGGCCTCCTCGTAGAGGGCCGATGTCGGGAGATTCCAGAACACGCGGTCCAGTTCGATGAGGCCGTGGTTCTTGAGCCCGTAGTCGCTCTTGAGGTCCTTGGCCTGCTTGAGGGCAGGCGTGTTGAATTTCAAATACTTGGCCATGTTACATCCAATCCCGTACGAGCTTCCGGTCACCGATGTAGAGCTCATTAGGCGAGTTGGGGTCGAGCGCCCACTTCACCCGCTCGATTCCCTCGATGATGTCCTTGATCGAACCGCAGGTCGAGAGCCGCAGGAACCCCTCGCTCCCGAACTCGACTCCCGGGACCGTCACTACCCGTACCTTGTTCACCAGGAACTCGGCGAGCTTGGTCGAATCCTTGTTGTAGTAGCTGAAGTCGGCGAAGGTGTAGAAGGTGCCGTCCGGCTTGTAGGCCTTCACTCCCTCGAAGGAATCCAGTTGCGCCATCATCACGTTGCGGTTGTTCTCGAGCGTCAGCCGCAGGCTCTCCACGCTGGTCTGGACGCCGTTGATGGCGGCGACCGCGGCGTGCTGCAGCAGCGACGACGGTCCCGAGGTCTGGTGACCCTGAATGTTGGTCATGACCTCGGCGAGCTTCTTGTTGGCGACAGCCCAGCCGATCCTGAAGCCGGTCATGGCATACTGCTTCGAGACACCGTTGATCACGA
>DAOWCM010000269.1 GCA_030639555.1 Candidatus Eiseniibacteriota bacterium
CAAGCAGCGTGTAGAGCGGATATCCAGGGGGATGTGCGACGCCGAGCGTCGCCGCTACTGCAACGAACTCGGCGGAGTCACCCCAGTAGAGCGACCGCGCAGCCGTGGTCGCGAACGCCGCAAAAGACGCCCCGAACGTCGTGAGGGCAAGGACACAGGGGACTTGCAGCCGTCTGGAGCGGAATGAGGCCAAGTATGCCCTCCTGGGGGACAGCGGGCGTCGGTCCGTACATCACGTGTGCGGCAAGCGCGGAGATGCTACCACGCGTCCGCCCGTCTGTCGAGTTGACCGAACTCCCGTCAAGCCGAGGTTGCTTGACTGCCTAGTGAAGCTATGTTATGTTTTTGGTGCTACGTGTGCGGTGGTCACGGAGAGAGTCGGCGAGATGCTCGACCGACACGTCCCGAAGCCGGAGGTAGAGCATGACGAGAGTGCTAACGTTTGTGGCCGCAGCGGCACTGGCTCTTCCGGCGTTCGCGACAGACTCCAGGCTGGGCGGACCTGACGCCGACTGGCCGGAGTTCCAGTTCTACGAGACCCTGCTGGTCCAGGCTGAGGTCCTCATCTGCCTGGACACGGACGCCAATCCCGGCTTCTCCGACCTGACTCCTCTCTACTACGCGGCCTTCAGCACAGCGGGAGCGTCGCCCATCGCGACTTGTGCGGTCGAGGTGTCGGGCGGAACGATCAACTTCCCTCCAGACCTCACGGGCAACAACTATCCCATCGTCGTCGTCCTCACCAGCGAGAACTGGTGGTCGGCTCCCCAGAACATCGACCCGGCGGACGAGACGGTTCTCGCGAACTACCTCGATTCGGGAGGAAATCTGCTCATCGTGGGGCAGGACTATATGTACGGCGCGCACCCGACGATGGGAGCGTGCACCGGGTTCCCGTTCGACTATCTCGGCCTCGACCACTGCTATCAGGACGTGCTCTGGGGACCGAACACGGCACACATCACAGGCTCCACTGGAGGCATCTTCGAGGGCGAGAGCGTAACCCTCGACTCGGCCAACGTGTTCATCAGCAACCCGTTCTTCCCCGATTGTGCGGACCCGACGCCGTCGGCTCAGTACGGCTTCTACTACGTCGATGCGGGGCGGAACGGCGTGGTCATCGTGAACGAGACAGAGACATTCAAAACCGTGTGGTCCGGGATCGAGCTCGCGGGCGCCTCGCCGGAGGCGTTCGACGGCATCATTGAGAAGATCTACGACTGGTTCGTCGGTACAACGCCGGTCGAGAACACGTCCTGGGGCCACATCAAGGCGCTGTACAGCCGGTAGCCTCGGGAACCAGTTCGATGTGCGGCGGGCGGGAGAAGTTCCCGCCCGTCTGCTTTGTGCCGCGTCCCCGCCGACGACCTATCGTCCGGTGCTCCCCCCGAACCGTGCACGCGGTTCCGCCCCCTGACCCCGCACGGTTTCCCTCGCGGAGCGGTCGGCACTCCCGTATACTCGCGGCATCACTCGCAGCACAGGAGCCAGAGGCATTCACACGGGCAGCGTCGGAAGGTGGACGTTCCCTGTGGGTCAGGAGTTCTCATGGAACACGAATCCGCTGCGCCGAAGCACGACGCGCCGCTCGAAGTCGCCTACACGGCCAGCGGTGAGATAGAGGCGCAGGCCGTCAGGTCGGCACTCGAGGCGGCGGGCATCCCCGCGGAACTCAAGATGGAGGCCGCACAGAGGCTCTTCGCGGTCACCGTCGACGGTCTGGGCGCCGTCAGGGTGATGGTACCGGCGGACCGGCTGGAAGAGGCCAGGTCCATCGTCGAAAACCCCGCGATACCGATTGAGGATCTGGGGACGCCGGCCGATCAATGAACATCCGGAGCAACCATGGCACCAACAGGGTTCGAAGACGACCGCATGTGCTTCGCCTGCGGCAAGGATAACCCCGATGGACTCCAGCTGCAGTTCGAGTCCGTCGGCGACGACGTGCGCACGTCGGTGACCTTCCCGAGGAAGTTCCAGGGCTACTCAGACATGGTGCACGGCGGGCTCGTGAGCACCGTGCTGGACGAGACGATGGTCACGCTCCTGAACAAGATGGGCTACCTGGCCCTGACGGCGGAGCTGTCCATCCGGTTCAGAGAACCGGTGCGCGTCGGGGAGAGGATCGACGTGACAGCCAGCCTGATCGAGAAGCGCGGCAAGGTCTTCAGGCTCTCCGCGAGGGCCTCGCGACCGGACGGCACCGAGGTGGCCACGGCCGAGTCGCGGTGCTTCCAGGTGGGACTCGTGCAGGAAGGGACGTAGCAGCGATCTGCCGCCCTGCACGAGAAGCCCGGAGCAGGCGGGGGGGGGGCAAGCGTTCCTCCCGTTTCGCGTGTCCTATGGGAGTGAGCGGCAGGCGTGGGCGGCGTCCGACTCGCCGCGTCGACGAGCGATTGACGAATACCAGGAATTGTGATATAATGGATTGTATGTATGCGTGCGAGCCCTATGGGCACACCGGCCGCGAAAGGACCTTACCGTGAGAGCTGTGACTCCACCGAGACATCTGCGAGCTGTCGTTCTTCTGACCTGCATTGCCGCCGCCATCAGCGCGTCGGTCCTCCTGTCGGTGCGCGCGCGGGCCACGGACGCCCCCGCTGCTCCGAAGCCAACTGCCGCGCATCGCCAGGTCCTGCCGAGCGTAGAGGTCATCTCGGAACGGGATGACAGCGTCACGCTTCGCTTCGAGGCGACCGAGCGGTCGAGCCACGGGGCCAGATCGGTCTTCGTGCGGGTGCCCGATTCGGGCCTGATCGAGATCGAACTCAGCGATGTTCCGGGGCTCGATGCTTCGGAACTCGTCGAGATTTCTGCGCCGGCAATCATGAGAGACCTGCGGGTCGTGCACGTGCTCTTCTCCCCCACGCCTGCGGGGGCTGAGACGGAAGACTACGCCCGCTCGCTCACGGTAACGTTGCGCGCCACGGACGTGCCCGGCACCAACGAGAAGAAGGAGACAGGTCGCGCGCTCTCGCGCGCCTTCCACGGTCTCTACAAGAGCACCGTCATCAACTACGACGCCGAGGCCGCCCTGGAGGCTCTGGAGGCGCAGGCCCGCGACGGACGTGACCCGCTGCCCTTCGGCGCCAGCTATCTGGCCATATCGGTCGTGAGCTTTGCCGACGAGGTCGAGCCGCTGGTCGAGTGGAAGAACGCGAAGGGCATCCAGTCGAAGCTCGTAACACTGACGGATACGGGCTCGACCGAGGCCGAGATCAGAAGCTACATCCAGACCGCGTACGACACGTGGGAGGTCCCGCCCGAGTACGTCCTCCTGGTGGGTGACACGGAGGCGCTGCCGGGGTACGAGAGCTTGACCTATACGGACAACTACTACGCCACGGTCGAGGGCGGCGACTACCTCGCGGACATCTTCATCGGACGCATATCGGCGGACTACGGCTCGCATGTCTCGACACAGGTGGCCAAGATCCTGGGCTACGAGAAGACGCCACTCGTGGGTGACCCGAACTGGCCAACGAGCGCGTCGCTGTGGATCAGGGACGACAACGATGACGGCGACTGGATCTACTACATGAACACGTGGCGGATCTACGATCATATGGAACTCGCGGGGTTCTCGCCTGTCGACACGCTCTTCAGGAGAAACGACGTCAGCACGAGCGATGTCTACGCGTCAGTCAATGAGGGCAAGGGCTTCATCAACTTCAGAGGGCAGGCGTGGATCAACTGGATGCCGCCCTTCGACATAGG
>DAOWCM010000381.1 GCA_030639555.1 Candidatus Eiseniibacteriota bacterium
ATGACCGTGTTCGCGTCCCCGAGCCTGAGTTTCGTGACCAGAAGAACGCTCGCGCCCTTCTCCTGAGCGACGAGAGCCGCGGACGCACCCGCACCACCGCCACCGACCACCAGCACGTCTACGTCGTAGTCAATCTGAGAAACGTCGAACTCCTCTGGGTCGAGGCCGCTGTAGGCCTCGAGGAGCGCGGCGAACTCTTTCGGGGTCAGCGTGCCCTTGGACGGGCCAACCCTGAGCTCGCTGAAGATGTCCTCGATGTAGTCCGGGTGGTAGCTCTCAAGAAGCTCGACCTTCGCGATAGGCTCGAGAAGCGGCAGCTCCTGCTTGAGCCGCTCCGGACGCGTCTTCTCGACGAGCTTCATCGATTCGAGCATCTCTGGTGAGTAGTACACCTGTGTCCTCCTAGTCGTCCGTTTCGATGTCCCTGGCGTTGTAGAGCTTGGCCAGTTCCTTCTGGTCCATCTTCTTCAGGTCGGCGAGTTCGGAATCGAACTTCCCCGCGTGGACTTCCTTGACGCGGTTCTTCAGGTGCTCGGCGGCGGGCGCCACGTGCCGGGAGTAGAGCCTCCGGCACAGAAGCGCGACGTGGTACTGCACGATCTCCGCCGGGCATCGCGCAGCGCAGAGCCCGCAGAGCAGGCAGTCGAAGGAGAGGTCGGCGGCCTTCGCGATGTCGCCCCTGAGCGCGGCCTGGATGTACTCCATGACCTCGATATCCTGAGGACAGGCCTTCGTGCACGTGTTGCACGCGAGGCAGCGGAAGACCTCGGGGTACAGCGAAAGGATGGCGTCCGCGGTCGGCTTGAGGTCCTCAATGTCGTAGGTCGCCTTGTTGCCCGGGAAGAACGGTATCTCGGCGAGGTACATCTCGTCCTGCACGACCTCTTGGCAGGCGAGACCGACCTTGAGACGGTAGTCGTCCTTCGTCCGGTAGACGGTTCCGCAGGCCCCGCAGAAAGCCCCTCTGCATCCACATCCCCTCACGAAGCGGTAGCCCGCGTACTCCATGGCCTTCATGATGGTAAGATCCCCCGGGACCTCATACGGCTTGCCCATCACGTAGATGGTCACCATCTGTTCTGCCATCGTAGCTTCTCCCCCTTGTCTCCGGTCGGTATGCGACAGGCCGGCGGCCGGGCCGCGAGACCTCCACTCCCGCTTTCGCGGGTTACCTGGCGCTTCAGGCGACCTTCTCCTGCTTCTTGAGGCCGAGCTCCAGAGGCCCGAGTTCCTTGATGGTATCGACGAAATCGGACATCACGTGGACCAGCTTCTCTCCCTCGGCAGCGGAGATCCAGTCGAGCTGCAGACGCTCGGGCTCGACGCCCATGTCCTCGAGCATGCGCTGGAGGAACTGAACCCGGCGCATGGTCTTGTGATTCCCCTCCTCGTAGTGGCAGTCGCCAGGATGGCAGCCGCCGACGAGCACGCCGTCGGCGCCCTCCCGAAACGCCCAGAGGACGTGCTGAGGGTCGATGCGCCCGGTGCAGTTGACTCGCACCACCACGCCGTTCGGCGGATACTGCTTCCGCGAGGTGCCGGCGAGGTCCGCGCCGGCGTATGTGCACCATTTGCAGAAGAAACAGACGATCCTCGGTTCGAACATGTCAGACCTCCAGGGCGGCCGAGACCATTTTGTAGAGCTGTTCGTCCGTCAGGTTCTTCTGCTGAGCAGAGCCGGACGGACAGGCGGCGATGCACGCTCCGCAGCCCTCGCAAATCGCTTCCTTGATGCGTGCGACCTTCTTCTCGTCATCGAATTCGGCCGCGTCGTATGGACAGACCGAGATGCACACACGGCACCCGGCGCACGTGTCCTCGTCGATCACGGCGATAACGGGCTCGCGATGGTACTCGGTCTCCGCGAAGAGAGCGGCGACCTTGCTTGCGGCGCCCGAGGCCTGCGCGACGGCCTCCGGAATGTCCTTGGGTCCCTGGGCCGCGCCCGCGAGATAGAACCCCGGTGCGAGGCTCTCTACGGGCCTGAGCTTCGGGTGCGCCTCGGACAGGAAGCCCCACTCGTCCGTGTGGATCTTGAGCATGTTGGCGAGCTTCGCGGCGGCCTGGTTCGGAACGGTGGCCAGGCCGAGCACGACCATGTCGGCCGCGATCTCGATCTTCTTGCCGGAGAGCGTATCGACTCCCCAGACCATGACACGCCCGTCCTCCTCGAAGATCTTCGAGACCTTACCGCGGATGTAGAGGACGTCGTCCTCCTCGGCCGCGCGGGTGTAGAACTCCTCGTAGCCCTTGCCGCCCGTCCGGACGTCCATGTAGAACACGTACGCCTGACCCTCGTGGACCTTGTGCGTGTAGAGCATGGCGTGCTTCGTGAGGTACATGCAGCAGATCTTGGAGCAGTACGGCAGGTGGCTCTCGGGGTCCCTCGACCCGCAGCACGTGAGGAAGACCACTTCCTTCGGCGACTCGCCGTCGGAGGG
>DAOWCM010000182.1 GCA_030639555.1 Candidatus Eiseniibacteriota bacterium
AGGCGAGGCCGAGCTGAAGCGTCTCAAGGAACAGTGGGACGTCGTCCACAGTGCCCTTCAGCGCCTCGCGAAACCCGGGAAGACGGGAGCGGAAGATGTTTGACCTGGAGTCACAGATTCGGAAGTGGCGCCGGCACATCCAGTCAGCCGGATCGCTTGGAGCTCACGATGTGGAAGAGTTGGAGTCTCACCTTCGGGACAGCATCGACGAACTCACAGGGCGCGGCGTGAGCGTCGAGGAAGCCTTCATCGTCTCCATCCGCCGGATGGGTGACGCTGAGGCACTGGACCACGAGTTCGCCAAGGTCTCAACAGAGAGCGTCTGGCGACAGTTGCTGGTACCCGCCGCTGACGAAGACGCTCGCCGCAAGCAGCGGACGGAGATTGCTGTTGTCCTCCTCCTGGCCCTCGTCGGTGGGCTTCTTGGCAAGATCCCGGCCCTCTTCGGACATCCACTCGCGGAAGAGAGCGCCCTCATCTACGCCAGGAACGCGGGGCTCTTTGCCTTCGCGCCCGTCGCGATCTACCTCATCTGGAGACGAGCCCTCTCGCTTCGCTTCGTGGCGGTCGCGGCGGTGACGTTCGCCGCCTTCGCCGTCGCAGTGAACCTCTACCCGAGCCACCCGCCCCATCACACACAGATCCTGGCGGCGCTGCACGTGCCCATCGCGCTTCTCTTCCTCCTCATGGCGCTGTACGCCGGACCGGGATGGCGCAGGCCCAGCTTCAGACTGGACTTCGTGCGGTTCGCAGGAGAGGTGTTCATCTACGCCGTGCTGATTGCCCTCGGGGGGCTGGTCCTCGTGGGCGTCGCAGGGGGGATGTTCTCGCTGGTGGGGATTGACATCACCTCACTCATCTTGAACTGGCTGTTCGTGTTCGGGGGTTGTGGCGTGGCGGTGGTTGCGGCGTACCTCGTGGAGAAGAAGAAGGGGGCGATCGAGTCCATAGCGCCGGTGCTCGCCCGGCTCTTCACGCCGCTGTTCGCCGTGCTGCTGCTCGTCCTCGTCGTCACGATGGCACTGACCGGTCAGGCGCCGTCGGAGGATCGCGAACTCCTCATCATGCTCGACATCTTGCTGGCCTTGGTGCTCGGTCTCGTGCTGTACACGATGAGTGCACGGGACGCCGAGAAGCGGGCCGACTGGTGGGACGGGATTGTCCTGGCGCTGGTGGTCCTGGCCCTGATCGCGGACGGGATCGCGCTCTCGGGGATCGTGGGTCGGCTGGTTGCCTACGGGTTCTCACCCAACAAGACCGCCGCCCTAGGCATGAACATCCTGCTCATGGTCAATCTGACCCTGCTCGCCGTAGGGTACTTCCGTTTCCTCTCCGGTCGGTCGCGCTACCAGACCGTTGTCGACTGGCAGATGCGCTATCTGCCGGCCCTCTCGGTCTGGGCGGCCTTCGTGGCGCTCGCGCTCCCTCTCCTCTTCGGGTTCGCGTGATGGAGCCCTGTGGCGCGAGTGTCTCGGACTGCGGGTTTCCGGTGGTGCGAGGAGCGGCCTAAGTCTCCTATGAACACGCCCCATCCATGACGGATGGGGCGTGTTGTATGCTGGCTCCGCACGTTGACCATTGACTGCACCGCTTCCGCGACCCCTTGGTGGCAGACCTTCCCCGTCTACAAGTCCCACGACAACCGCCGGGTGGTCTTCCAGTGGGAATGGATCCCCGATGAGCCCGAGCGCGTCTACACGTCGCCTCTGCAGGAGGCCCGCCGGTACGTCCGCATCCTGGAGAACGACCCCTCCGTGACGACCCGAGCTGATCTCGCGAGAGAGATGGGTGTGTCGCGACCACGGGTCACACAAATCACGAATCTCTTGCGGTTGGATTCCGAGGTCCAGGAGAAACTGCTGAAGCTGGAGAATCAAAGGGCAATACGGTTCTTCAGCGAACGTCGTCTCCGCCCTCTGATCCAGATCGAGGATCCGAGGCGGCAGTTGCGGGAGTTCGAGAGGATGCTGGCTCAGATCCTGGGGTAGAAGGGGCTGCGCGCTGGGACCGCATCCCCAGGTAGACGTGGGCGCTCGGGAGCTGCACCCGCCGCACGGAGGCCACAGAGTGCGGCCCCCGCCGTTCAGGCGGGGGCTGCTCTGCCGTGCGAGCATCGCATGTCTTCGGTTGTCAGATTCGGTGGATCTGGTCTTGACACCGGCTGGCGTGCGTGCGAGAATAACGTCAGCTTCAACTGACCGAAAACTGCGCGTGTATCTGTTGTGCTGCCCACGCTGTGGGTTAGAGGGACGACTCCCGGTCGCCTCGGCCGGATTTCAAAGGAGGTCGTCCATGGAATTCGCAAGCTCACACCATTAGGTAATCCCAGCAAACCGGTAAGGTCGCCACTGGAGCCGTGTGGGTCCGAGGTGCGTCCGTGCGCCTGTGCGGTCCTGTCTCCTTTGACGCCGAGCCAATCCCGACGGGCACCCCGGACGCCGAGGGATTCGGCTTGTCGGCTACCGTTCCGAATTCCTTAGCCTGGGGCACGGAGATAGCCTACTCGGTCCCGGTCGGGTCGCCGCGCGTGGAGTTGACGGCATAGAACGTGGCCGGGCGGCTCGTGGCGACCCTCGTGGATGGCGAGCCGGCCACAGGTGTGAGCGTGGTCTTCTGGGACGTCACCGACGTGAGCGGCGAGCGCGTAGTCAGGAGGATCTACTCCGCGAGACTTAGCTCAGGCGAGCGAGCCGCCCGAAAGAAGATCGTGTTGGTCAGACAGGACGGAGGTCTCTCCGTCGATGCCTGTCCGTACTACTGGCTCTTCTGTCTCAGGGAGGAAGAATGAACGCACCAACTTCAGCACTAGGGGTACTTGCCTCGGGCGAGAAGGTGATCCTGAGGACCCGTGTTCCTTCGGATGTCGATGTCTACGTTCATTGGCGTACGCATGGAGAATGGAGGCATTGGGACGCTCCCTGGGAGGGCGTCGAGGACTCGCTCACACCGGAGGAGGAATCGGAGTACCGGGAGCGGTTCTCGTCGTCATTCGAGGGGGAGCCCCCCTTTCCTAGGACCAATGCAGTGATTACTACAAGCGACGGTCAGCCACTGGGATGGGTCAACCGCTACAGCCCTAAGGACTACCCAGACGAGTGGTATGTCGGAATCGACATCTGCGAAGACGAGTACCTGAACCGAGGCATGGGCACAGAAGCCCTCAGGCTCTGGGTCGACTATCTCTTCGAGAACTCAGATGTTCACCGGATTGGGTTGGATACCTGGTCATTCAACCAGAGGATGATGCGCGTCGCCGAGAAGATCGGCTTCGTGTGCGAAGGAGCTCAGCGCGAGTTGCGGGAATGGCAGGGCGAGCGCACGGACGGTGTGCATTACGGAATGCTCCGAAGGGAGTGGGAGGCTCGAGGAGCCGCCGCGGGCGCAGGCACGACCGATCCCGAGGCCTGCGAGCTCTATCTCAAGGGACGCCTGCTGCTGGATCAACGCACGGTCGAGGCGTACGAGCGAAGCCGAAGGCTATTCGAGGAAGCGATTGCGCGCGATCCGTCGTACCCGCTTCCGTACACGGGGCTCGCCGAAGCGTTCATCAGGCTCAACAACATCCACAGGCTGACGCCGCAGGAAGCGCAGCTGGGAGCAATGCGCGCGGCCTCCAGAGCGCTCGAACTCGGCCCAGGACTTGCGGAGACACATGTGGCGCTGGGAAGAGTCCGCTGGGACTTCGAGGATGACACTGGGTCGGCCGAGGCAGCGTTCAGACGGGCGATCGAGTTGAGCCCGGGCCACGCCCGCGCTCACATGATGCTCGCGCATCTTCTGGAGCGCACCGACAGGCCGGAGGAGGCTCTGGAGGAAGCCGAGCGAGCTCTCCGGCTCGACCCCATGTCCGCATCTCTGAGGCACTGGATGGTGCACTTCAAGGCACGGCTCCGGGACTGGAGAGGAGCCGTGGACCTGCTGAAGGAGAACGTGGACCTCTATCCAGCCGACGCGGTGTCGCACTCCGGCTACGGCTACTTCGTGGCGAGTCTGGGTCGGTCGAAGGAGGGATCCGAACACATGAGGCGGGCCCTGGAGCTCGACCGGGCGAATCCTTCGATCAGAGAGCTGAGCGCAATCGTCCTGCTGAGGCAGGGGGAATTCGAGAAGGCACTCGGCGAAGCACAAAAGCTGATCGACGGGTCACCCTCGGACCACGACGGCCACGCGCTGACGGGAGAGGCGTTGATGGGGCTCTCGCGGTACGAGGAGGCGATCGCGGCATTCAGCCGAGCGAAGGAAGCGATACGCGCCCACGATCCCGAGGGTCATCCGAGCGCGCAGTTCATCGCCGGCATCGACGGCATGCTGGGCATCGCCTACGCGAGACAGGGCGACATCGATCGTGGAGAGGAAGTGCTTCGTGATCTCATCGAGCGATCCGAGACGGGACCCGTGGCCAGGAGCACGCTGGCCGCGCTCTCCTTCGCCCTCGGGGAGGCGGATGAGGGATTCGCGTGGCTCCGGGAGGCGTGCCAGAGAACAGAGAGCATCGTCGTCGCTCTCAGGACCTCCCCGTGGCTGCACGACGCACGCTCGGACCCACGGTTCGCGGAGATCCTCGAGACCGTGGGCCTCGCCGACTACCCGCCCGACGAACAGGACTCCTGACCCTCGACGCCCGTCTGAGCGTCACATGAACGGGGCCCGGTCTTGAGAGACCGGGCCCTCTGTATGCTGGCTCCCCGGGTTGGTGTCCCGGAGCGTACTTCTGTGGGATTCTGTGGGGCTGGAGATTGTCGCGGGAGCGAAGGGACACACGGGCTTCCGGCTGTTCACGCGAAGAGCATAGCCCGTTGCGGTCGTTCCCACACGGTTGAACAGCCTCAGGCCACCAAGGGAA
>DAOWCM010000065.1 GCA_030639555.1 Candidatus Eiseniibacteriota bacterium
TGGCTGGGTAGCTATGTTCGGAACGGATAAGCGCTGAAAGCATCTAAGCGCGAAGCCCCCTCCAAGACTAGGCATCCCGTGGGTTATCCCACCTGAAGGCTCGTTGTAGACTACGACGTAGATAGGCCGGAGGTGTAAGGGGAGCAATCTCTTCAGCCGACCGGTACTAATCAGCCGTGAGACTTGGCCATTAAGAATCTGCATGGGTGCATCTTCCACCGTCCGTTTCTATTGAGTGTCACAGGATATGAGCACCTGGCTTTCGTAGTCTGCGATGCGATCGCTAGCGACTGACGCGGGGCGGCTGAAGCCTGCCCTATGCCAGGTGCCGAATTCGGCGCCGGTTCTTCCCGGCGCGACCGGTGTTTCGGTGGTTATGGCGGAGGGGTCACACCTGTACCCATTTCGAACACAGTAGTTAAGCCCTCCTGCGCCGATGGTACTGCTGGGGAGACCTTGTGGGAGAGTAGGACGCCGCCGGAACCTACGGACCCCTTTCGCCGAGAGGCGGGAGGGGTCCTCGCTTTTGTGGGGCCGTTCGGGAGCTCCGTTCTTGTGCGGTTCCCGTCCTGACATCTCACCTGCCGGCGGTGGAGTGACTCCGCTCGTCTTGACGCTGCCGGACGTCTGCTGGTAATCTCGTTGAAGCACTGCGGACGAGGGCGGTTGCCTCTCCTTGATGGGGGAACGCCTGTTCGCCCGGGAGGCCGGCTTCACGCTACCGATCACACAGGGGGAACCCCATGTCAGGTTTCAGAAACGCCGCTCTGGTGCTGCTGTTCCTGGTTCTGCTCGCACATCTCACAGGTTGCACGGGGGCACGTACGCTGAGCCACGAAGTTCCCGGCTGGGTCAGAGTCGTTCTGCCGGAACGCGATGGGAGGTCGCTCTTCGTCGGGGGCATGGCATTCGCGATCGATCCTGAGACAGGGATCGAGGGAGCGACGGCCGACGCGGGTTCCCAGATCTATCTCACGGCCACCCGGGAGTTCACGGACCTCTTCAACCGCGGGATTCAGAAATCCGGTGTCGAGACGTCGCCCATGGAACGGCTCGATTTCAAGAACGCGGTCAGTAGCGTGTACGGCGACCGCATGGTCGAGACCGCTAGACAGGACAGCGTCTTCTACCGTCCTTGCGGGGACGAAGGAGGCGCGGAGCGGCGCGCGGGCGCCGGCTCAGCATCGCCGGTCTGCCAGATATTCGTCCTGATGAGCATTGACGGAGCCTGCTCGGACCGTGAGCTGGGGGAGGTGTTGGCCGCGGAGAAGAGACGGCGCACGGAGGAAGGCGAGGAGAACCTGGCGGATCTGGCCGAGTGGCTGATCCGACAGATTCTCGAGGAAGAGCCCAAGGGGGCGGAAGAGCGCTCGAGATGAGGCACTCGGATTTCGTCCATCTGCACAACCACTCCAAGTACAGCCTGCTGGACGGCGCCTGCAGAATCGACCGCATGGTTCAGCGGGCGCTCGAGTTCAGGATGCCCGCCCTTGCCATCACCGATCACGGCAACATGTTCGGCGCCATCGAGTTCTACTCGGAAGCGCGCGAGCACGGGATCAAGCCCATCATCGGTATGGAGGCGTACGTCACATCGGGCTCGCACAAGGACAGACCTGCCGGGAAGGGCATGGAGTCGTACTACCACCTCCTGCTCCTCGCGAGGAACGCCGGTGGCTACCGTAACCTGATGAAGCTCTCCACGGCGAGCTACGTGGACGGCTTCTACTACAAGCCCCGCGTGGACAAGGAGCTGCTGCGGGAGTACAGCGAGGGGCTCCTGGCCTGCACGGCGTGCCTTCGAGGGGAACCCGCTCAGCACATCCTCGCCGGGAACGATGCCGCGGCCCGGGAGTCGATCATCGAACTCGCCGAGATCTTTGGTACGGGGCACGTCTACCTCGAGGTCCACAACCACGGCATCCCCGAGGAAGCGACCGTTCGGGAGGCCTACGTGCGTCTCGGCCGGGAGCTCAACGTGCCGCTCGTGGCGGCGAACGACTGCCACTACGTCAGACAGGAGCATGCGGCCGCTCACGACGTGCTGCTGTGCATCCAGACCGGGAGGGAGATAGACGAGCCCAACCGCATGAGGATGCCCAACGACCAGTTCTACATGAAGTCCCCGGACGAGATGCGTGAGCTCTTCGTGGACTGTCCTGGAGCGTACGAGAACACTGTTGAGGTAGCGGAGAAGTGCAACCTCTTGCTCGACTTCGATGAAGTCCACATGCCGGAGTTCCCGATACCTGAAGGGTACGCTAACGCCTCCGAGCACCTGGGCGCGCTCACGCGAGAGGGGCTCGCCGAACGGTACGATCCGGTGACTCCCGAGGTCGAGGAGCGCGCGGCGATGGAGCTCCGACTCATCGACCAGATGGGATTCCCCGGCTACTTCCTGATCGTCCACGACTTCATACACGAAGCCAGGCGCCGCGGCATACCGGTTGGTCCCGGGCGCGGCTCCGCGGCGGCGAGCATCGTGAGCTACGCGCTCGGTATCACTGAGCTCGACCCGCTGGAGTTCGGGCTGGTCTTCGAGCGCTTCCTGAATCCCGCGCGCAAGAGCATGCCGGACTTCGACATCGATTTCTGCTACGAGCGAAGGAGCGAGATAATCGACTACGTCACCGAGAAGTACGGGCGCGAGTCGGTGGCGCAGATCATCACATTCGGGACCTTGCAGGCGCGGGCGGCCATCCGGGACGTGGGGCGGGCGCTCAAGTTCACATACTCCGAGGTCGATCGCGTCGCGAAGATGATCCCACGGGAGCTCAACATCACGCTCGAGGAGGCCCTGGTGAAGGCCCCCGAGCTCAAGGCGCTTCGGGACTCCGACGAGCGGTACGCCAAGCTCATCGACTACGCGAAGGACCTCGAGGGGCTGGCGCGCCACGCGTCGGTCCATGCCGCGGGCGTCATCATTGCGCCCGGCAGGATCGACGACTGGGCGCCGCTCTACAAGTCGAACAAGGGCGAGATAACGACGCAGTACCACATGAAATCGCTCGCTAAGATCGGACTCCTCAAATTCGATTTTCTTGGCCTTCGCACCCTGACCGTCATCCACGACGCCCTTGCGATGATCAAGGAGAACCGCGGGGTCGATCTCGAGCCTTCCGCCATCCCACTCGACGATTCGGAGACCTACGAGCTTCTTGGGACCGGGCAGACGGTAGGTGTCTTCCAGGTGGAGTCGTCCGGGATGCGCGATCTCCTTCGCAAGGTGAAGCCCGAGCGGCTCGAGGACATGATCGCGGTCAACGCCCTCTTCCGTCCCGGGCCCCTGGGTTCCGGAATGGTCGACGACTACGTCAAGCGCAAGCACGGCAGGCAGAAGGTCAGCTACGTCCATCCGAAGCTCGCGCCCGTTCTGGAGGAGACCTACGGCGTCATGGCCTACCAGGAGCAGGTCATGCAGATTTCGAGTGCGCTGGCGGGTTTCACGATGAGCCAGGCGGACGTCCTCCTGAACGCGATGCGGAAGAAGGTCGTCGAGCAGATGGCCACGCAGAGGGAGGACTTCCTGACGGGCTGCGCCGCGAACGGGATTCCCAAGAAGACAGCGGTCAAGGTCTTCGACCAGATGGCGTTCTTCTCCGGGTATGGCTTCAACAAACCTCACAGCGCCTGCTATGCGGTACTGGCGGTACGGACCGCCTATCTCAAGACCCACTTCGCGCCGGAGTTCATGGCGGCAACCCTGACGAGCGAGATGGATAACCCGGACCGCGTCGTCATACTGACTGGGGAGTGCCGCAGGCTGGGGATACGGGTGCTGCCGCCGGACGTCAACGAGGGGCACGTCGGGTTCCGCGCGACGCCGCGCGGAGATATCCAGTTTGGCCTTTCGGCCGTCAAGAACGTGGGACGCTCCGCGGTGAAGTCGATAGTGGCCGCCAGACGCGAGCACGGTTCATTCGAGGACATCTTCGACGTGACTAGCCGCGTGGATCTCAGGCTCGTTAACCGCCGGGTACTCGAGAGTCTCGTGGCCGCCGGTGCTCTCGACGGGCTTCACGGACACCGGGCCCAGCAGTACCAGGTCGTCTCCGCCGCTCTGGATCTGGGCCAGAGGATGCAGCGGGAGAGGGACTCCGGGCAGACGTCGCTCATGGATATTCTGGAGACCGACGCGGGCGAGGACCTGCGGCCGCGGAAGCTGCCGGAGGCCGCGCCGTGGTCGGACGGTGTCGCGCTTGCGAAGGAGAAGGAGATCCTCGGGATGTATGTCTCCGGCCATCCGCTCGCGCGCTACGAGAAGGAGCTCCAGACATTCGCCACGGCCAGCACGGCCGACCTGCCTGACATGGAGGACGGTGAACCCGTCCGGCTGGGCGGCATCGTCACACACGTCAAGACCACTGCGGACCGCAAGGGTGAGCAGATGGCGTTCGTCACGCTCGAAGATTTCTCCGGCAGCGTGGAGCTGGTCGTTTTCTCCAGTATCTACGGTAAGAAGAGCGAGGTGATTCGCCGCGACGCGGCCGTGATAGTCGACGGGAAGGTTTCGACCAGGGAAGATGAAGAGCCCAAGGTCATTGCGGCGGACGTGGTCACGCTTGCCGGCGCTCACGGGAAGTTCGTCGAGAGAATGACCATCAGCATCTCGTCGGTGGGCTTCGAGGAGACAATGCTCGAGAGCTTGAGGGACCTGCTGCTGACCCATGGTGGCCGGTGCCCGGTCGATATTGTCGTGAAGGCCGCGTCCGGCGAGGACGTCATGATCTCTACGGGGGGGATCCGGGTAGAGCCCTCCAGGGAGCTCCTGGACCGGCTAGAGGATATCGTGGGCGAGTCGGGCGTTGCCCTGGCGGGTTCTGTGGCGACCGCAAGGGTGCCCGACCCGGGTTTCTAATTGACAGCCTGGTGGGCAGTTGCTATATTTCGCGGCAGGATCTCGGGGCATTCTCTGGAAGCTTGGAGGGTCGGTAAGATGCGTCAAATTGGGGCTCTTGCGGCCCTCTCGTCGCTTCTGATTCTGGTCCCTTCGGCGGCCGCGGGCTACGGCGACTCGTTCACCCGGCTCGTGGACGTTCAGACGGCTCACACGCTGCCTCGGGCAGGCTACTCACTGCGCGTGAGTGTTGTGCCCGAGGGCGGCGTCCGGACCAGCTTCGCCATCGGGGTCAGCCCGTACGTGTCGGCCGGGGTCAGCTACGGTGCCGGGAACGTCATAGGTTCCGGCGAGCCCGACTGGGACAACGAGATCGAGTTCGAGCTGAAGATCAGGCTGGCCGAGGAGTACGACATCATGCCCGGCCTGGCCATGGGATACGATTCGAGGGGCCACGGCGCCCAGATGCCCGACGGCGGCTACGAGAAGGCGTCCCAGGGCATATACGTGGTTGCGGTCAAGACCGCGCCGTTCTCCGACTTCTGGCAGTTCCACGGCGGTATCGGGAGGACACTGGAGATCGAGAAGGTGAAGCCGGACTACTTCGTCGGGGTCTCGGCCAGGTTCTCCCAGGAATTCTCCGTGCTGGCCGAGTACCAGCTCGGAACTACGAGGTACGACGACGGCTCGAACGACAAGACGGGCTATCTGAACGTGGGGCTCAGGTGGATCTTCGCGGACGAGCTCGAGATCGATTTCTACTTCAGGAATCTCGTCGGCCCGAGCGATTCGCCGGAGCGGTCATCGAGAGCTCTGGCGTTCGTTTTCTACGACAGCTTCTAGTGCGGGGCCCCGCGCAGGTGCGAAGCCCCGTGACCCGGCATTCCCGGGTCTCTTGAAACGGAGCAGCGACCATGGCTGGATGGCTTGAGTTCGAGAAACCACTTCTGGAGCTGGAGTCCAGGATAGATGAGCTCAGGAGCTTCGCCGACGGCCAGAACATCGACGTGGCCAGGGAGCTTTCCAGGCTCGAGGTCAAGGCGGAGGACCTCAGGCGGCAGATCTACGGCAAGCTCACGCGGTGGCAGGTCACCCAGATCGCGCGGCACCCACGAAGGCCGTACACCTTCGATTACCTCAGAATGCTGGGCATCGACTTCGTGGAGCTGCACGGCGACAGGAGGTTCGGGGACGACGGCGCCCTCATCGGAGGGCTGGGTTTCTTCGGTGGGCGGAAGGTCGTGATCATCGGGCATCAGAAGGGGCGCGATACCAAGGAGAACATCCTTCGCAACTTCGGCTCCGCCCACCCCGAGGGCTACAGAAAAGCGCTCCGCCTGATGAGGATGGCCGCTAAGTTCGGGCGTCCGATCATCTCGTTCGTGGACACGCCCGGGGCGTGGCCCGGAATAGGAGCGGAGGAGCGTGGGCAGGCGGAGGCGATCGCCAGCAACCTGCGCGAGATGTCGCGGCTGCCGGTCCCGATCATCGTTGTGATCATCGGCGAGGGCGGGAGCGGGGGAGCGCTGGGCATCGGCGTTGGCGACAGGGTGCTTATGCTGGAATACTCGGTCTACTCGGTTATAACCCCCGAGGGGTGCGCCTCCATCCTGTTCAGGGACGCTGCGCGCGCCAGCGAGGCTGCCGAGGCGATGAAGATCACCGCGCGCGACCTCCAGGAGTTCGGTGTGATCGACGAGATCATCCCCGAACCGGGTGGCGGTGCGCACAGGGACCCTGAGCGGACCGCCCGGCACGTCGGTGAGGCGATAGAGCGTCACCTGACGGAGCTCGAAGAGCTATCACCCGCCGAGCTCGTCCGCGGACGCCTCGAAAGATTCATGTCCATGGGCGAGTACAAGGAGGGGTAGCGGTTGACCGTTATCACCCACCTGGCGGTTGGGGCGGCGGCAGGGTCGTTCACGGACAGCCAGTCCGGGGCGGCGCTCTTGGGGCTTGTGAGCCACGTGCCGCTCGATGTGCTGCCACACTACGAGTTCGAGAAGATGTGGGTGGAGGTCGCGGTCGTGTCGGCGGCCTTCGTGGCCATGCTGGCGGCCGGGATGGGTCGCACGGGTATCTTCTGGGGAGCTGTCGGGGCCGTGATCCCGGATATCGAGAACCTCCTCTGGAAAATGGGGGTTCTGCCTCGCGAGAGGAAGGTCTTCCCGGGGCATTCGCCCCGCCTTTCGAGGATCTTTCCACACGGCAGGTCACTCGGGCCCCGTCATGCTCTGACGCAGGTCGCGATGGTCTGCGCGTCCGCCGCAATCGTCTTCCTGTCAATGCGCTCGGGTGCGAATTGACAACGACCGCGGGAGCGAACTGACAGAGGACTGAACACATGAAGCTGTCCACCTTTACCAATGCGAAGCTCGTGAACCTGGTGTTGCCGGCCGGGAGCAAGGACGAGATTCTGTCGTCGATGGCGGGACTGATAGCGAAGTCCCCGAGTGTCACTGACGGGGACCAATTCCTGACGGACGTGCGGGCGAGAGAGAAGCTCGTGACCACCGGTGTGGGCTACGGGGTGGCCTTCCCTCATGCCAAGAGCACGGTGGTCCGAAACGTGGTGTTCGCGTTCGCCAGAACCACGCAGGACGTACCGTTCGACGCTCTTGACAGCAATCCGGTCAGGCTCATATTCCTCATTGCGGCCCCGAAGGAAACCGAGCCCTCGGGTGTGTATCTCAACCTGATGGCCAGGCTGTCATTCCTGATGAAGGATGAGGGTAAGCGGAGCGCACTGCTCGCAGCCGAGTCTGTCGAGGCCGTGTACAAGATTCTCGATTCGGCGAGGTAAGCCGTCAACCGGGACCGGGCAGGCTTCCTCGCGGCGCCGGTCGAGGCCTTCCTCAAGAAGGGCGACCAATGGGCCTGAAGGCCAGAGACTACATGACCACGGACGTGGTGGCGGTGGGGCGGGCGGCTAATGTGGCTGAAATCGCCGCCCTGTTGAAGAAACACCGCATACCCGGCGTCCCTGTAGTGGACGGGGACAAACGCCTCCTCGGCCTCGTGACGCACGAGGAGCTCATCAACATCTTCATCCCCCATTACCTCTCGATGTTCGACGAGCTGGCTTTTCTTGACGACCTCGGTGAGATCGAGGCCCAGACGATGGCCGAGATCGAGCCGACTTTGTTTCTTGCCGAGGACATCATGGCAACCGACCTGATCACCGCGGGGCCCTCGACTTCGATCATGAAGGTCGCCGCGCTTCTGATTAACAGGAAACTCGTGCTCATTCCCGTTGTCGACGAGGATGGGCGCGTCGTCGGGGTCGTCAGTAGGAATGACGTGAGCTTCGCCCTGACGGGGGCAGCATCGGAGGAGAGCTGATGGCGCGGAAACACGTGCCGGCCATGGGGGCGGCGCTCGTCGCCGTCCTTCTGATTTCTGGCGCATACGCTGCCGGGCCCAGGGTGGTGTCCTCGAGCGAGGAGGGCATCGTCGTTGTTTATCGGCCCGGTGCGGCCGTGCACGGTCGAGTGACCATCGGGGACAGCGAGTACACGACTCTTTATGTCGAGGGCTCGGACGCGATGGGCGTTCCGGGCGCCCCCGACGTGCCCGTCGTGCGCCTGACGCTCGCGGTGCCGGACTGCCGGGACATCGAACTCGCGGTCTCGACGAGCGGGAGTTCCACGCGTCAGGGCGTCAGGGTCCTTCCCGCGCTTACCACGGTCGAGGTTGGAGAGGGCGAGGTGAGCAGGTACGAATATGTCGAGGGCGAGCCGTACGCGCGCGAGGGTCTTTGGCCGCGGGCGGCCGCGTCGATGACCGAACCCCGGTGGCTGTCCAGGCAGAGAGTAGTTCACATCGAGTTCCATCCCTGTCAGGTCGATCCTGTGCGGGGCACGTCCGTCTCGCACGACGCGATAGAGGTGTCCCTGACCTTCCACGGTGTGCGCTCTCACACGCCGCCCCGAGGCACATCCGAGCGATGGGAGAGGCTCTACCGGTCGGCGCTCGCCAACTATGAAAGCGGCAGAGCGTGGAGGACTCGTCCCGGCCCCGCGAGGGGCCGTGCGGACGAGTACTTCGACACGTCCTCCAACTGGCTCAAGCTCACGGTCAACGCGAGAGGGATCTACGGCATCGGTCACGACGACTTGTCGGCGGCGGGTGTCGACCCGGCCGCGGTCGACCCGGCGTCGATTCGCGTGTTCACGGGGACGGGGCTCGCGCTTCCTCCCAACGTCACCTATCCGCGTCCCGACTGGATGGATGAGTGCACGGTCGCGGTCGTCGGAGGTGACGACGGCGTGTTCGATTCTGGCGACCGGGTGGTCTTCTATGCCATCGGTACGGACGCCTGGGCCGACGAACTGATGCTCGATTCACCGGAGGAGCCGTACTACGAGAACCGTTTCGCGGGCACGGCCGTCTATTGGATGACCTGGGAGAGTGAGGGGACCCCCTTCGCCGACCCGCCTCTCAGAATGGACGTCGACGATCTCCAGGACGACCCGAACCCGGTTGTCGTGACCGACTACCGGGCGAGGGAGCACTTCGAGGATAACCGGTTCGAGCACCAAGGCCGCGGCGACAACTTCTTCATGCACGAGATGAAGAGCCCGCGCGCCGAGCACAAACCTTTCTACAAGAAGCTGACGCACGTCGTCACCGATTCCACCGGTCTCCTGAGAGCGAGAGTCGATGGCAATTCCGCCAACCATGTCGTGAACCCCGACCACATCGCGTACTTCTACCTGAACGATGTCGAGGCCTTCATCGGGGAATGGGACGGCCACGCCACCCTCGTCTTCGAGACCGACGGCCTCCCGTTCATCGACTACCTTCCCCAGGAGCCGGGGTTCGACTACAACACCTTCGACGTGTTCGTGCCTCGTGCCGACGAAGAGCATGAAGGCGACACCATCCTCATAGACTGGTTCGAGTTCGAGTACTGGCGCGCTCTCTGGGCGGACATGGACTCCCAGGACGGCGTCAA
>DAOWCM010000221.1 GCA_030639555.1 Candidatus Eiseniibacteriota bacterium
AGCGCTCCGAGGTTGGAGGCGTGCTGGCCCTGGTAGCCCACGCGCGCGTCTGCCAGCAGCTGCTCGTTGACGTCGTAGCTCCCGCTCGGAATCGAGCGCAGGAGCCCTCCCCGCCCGACGATGGCGTCGAACGGCTCACTGGTCTGCCCGCTCTCATCGAGCGCGCGCTCGATGGCGTCCTTCCGGTAGTCGAGCTGGCAGGCGTACTCGAGCGGCGCATTCGGCGGACAGAGCGCGTCCAGCTCCTCACGCGAGTGCTCGATGGTCGCCTCGAAGACGCGCTTCTCCCCCTCGTAGACCGCTATTCTGGTGGTCATGCCACCGGGGTTCACGGCGAGTATCCTGGCTCTGTCCGACATCCGGAAGACTCCCTCTACGAATCGTGTTCGACTGGCCACAGGCGGCGCGATGATAGCACACCTCACGGCCGGTTCGTAGCCCCTCTGCCCGCTTGGGCGGCACCGGGAGCCCCTGCGGCGGTGAATCGCCCCGCTTATGCGCCATCTGCACGCCCGAAATACAGTCGAGGGACCACCCGCCGGCCGGTCTCCGCCGCGGATGGTCCCTCATAGCCGGCACGTTCGCCCCCGCGGGGGCCAAACGGCCCCGCGGAAGCGAGGCGCCTCTACTCTAGAACGATGATGTTGCGCTCCGCACAGATCTTCTTCAGCTCCTCCGGCCACACGCTCACGGTGACCTCACCGAGGTGCGCGGTCCGAAGCAGGTACATGTAGGTCCGCGCCTGGCCGATGCCACCGCCGATGGAGAGCGGAATCTCGTCGTTGAGAATGGCCTGGTGATACGGGAGCTTCAGGAAGTCGAGCTGACCCGACATCTCCAGCTGCACCTTCATGGTCTCCTTGGTCACGCGGATGCCCATCGACGTCAACTCGTGGCGACGCTTCGTCACCGGGTTCCAGACGAGGATGTCGCCGTTCAGCCCGTGCATCATCTTCCCGTTCTTCTCGACCGTCTCTGTGACCCAGTCGTCGTAATCGGCCGCGCGCATCTCATGCGGATAGCCGTCCTCAAGAACCCAGCCGATGCCGATGATGAAGACGGCGGGGTGGTCCTGAAGGATGGCCGTCTCGCGCTGCTTCCGCGGGAGGTCCGGGTACATCTCGAGGATCTCCTCGGCGTGGAAGAACTCGAGCTCCTCGGGAATGTCCGGATAGCGCGCGTCCTTGAGCTCGGAGAACATCTCCTGCGCGCGCTTGCCGGCGCCGTAGATGATCTTCCAGAGCTTCTTGACCGTGTCCTTCATGTAGTCGAGGTTCCTGTCCTCGACCGTGATGGTCTTCTCCCAGTCCCACTGGTCGACGTACGAGCTGTGGTCGTGGTCGAGGAAGTAGTCCTTGCGGACGGCGCGCATGTCGGTGTTAATACCCTCACCCGGAGCGCAGCCGAACTGCGCCAGAGCCATGCGCTTCCACTTCGTCGCCGCCTGCACGACCTGCGTCGTGATGGGCTTGTCGAGACCGAGACCGGCGGGGAACTCGACGGGCGTCCGCGAGCCGTCGCGGTCCAGGTAGTCGTTGACGCCGCTGTCCTTGTCGACGATGAGTGGGACCTGCACGAGCTGCAGGTTGAGCTCCTTCGCCATGCCGTCCTCGATGTAGCGCTTGATCTCGTCGAGCGCCTTCATCCGGTCCATCGGGGACAGGATGGGTTTGTAGTCCGTCGGAAGTATCTTCGCCACCTCTTCGTACGTGCTGATGCCTGGTCCAGCCAGATCTGCCTTCTTGTCTGCCATTCCCTTGCGCTCCGTTCCAGTTGCTGACCGTGTCGACTTCTGACAGTTCCACCAACGAGCCGCCGAGGGTACCACCGCCCGCGTTCAACCGCAACGGCCGTGGGCCACCCGAGGCAGCCTACATCGCCCGTGGACCCGCTACATCCTGGGTCAGGGCGATATCAGGACATCCGCGCCCTCCTTCGACGCGGCTTTGTGGTTCGCTATGACGCTCCCCAGACGCTTGATTCCCTCGACGATGTTCTCCTTCGACGGGTAGGAGAAGTTGAGCCGCATGGCGTTCTGACCGCCACCGTCGCAGTGGAACGCGGTACCGACGACGAAGGCCACATTTCGTTCGAGGGCCTCGTAGAAAAGCTGCTCGGCGTCGAAGCCATCAGGCAGTCTGACCCACAGGAAGAGGCCGCCCTCGGGGCGCGTCCAGGACAGCCCGGGGAGATCCGGCATGTGCTCGTCAAGTGCTGCCAGCATCAGGTCTCTCTTCTCGCGGTAGATACCTTTGACTTTGTCGATGACCTTGCCGAGGAGACCGCGCGCCGCGAACTCAGCGATGATGGCCTGATTGAACGGCGGCGTGCAGAGGTCCGTCGACTGCTTCGCGATGACCATCTTCTGGATGACGGCCTCGTCGCCGATCATCCAGCCGAGCCTCATGCCGGGGAACAGTATCTTCGAGAATGTGTGCAGCCCGATGACGTGGCCGGTTCCATCCAGAGCGAAGATCGACTTCTGGGCATCCCCTTCGAAGCGCAGCTCTTTGTACGGACTGTCCTCGACGATGAGCACGTCGTACTTGCGCGCCAGCTCGATGAGCTTGAGACGGCGCTCCTCGCTCATCGTGATCCCCGCGGGGTTCTGGAAGTCGGGCACGACGTAGATGAACTTCGGCTTCTGCCGCTTCTTGCGCATCCGCTCGAGCCCGCTCTCCAGGAGGTCCATCCGCATACCTTCGTCATCAAGCTCGATGCCGATCATCTGAGCGCCGTAGCTCCAGAACGCGCCGAGACCACCCACGTAGGTCGGAAGGCCGACGATCACGTAGTCGCCGCGGTCTATGAACACTTTCCCCGTGAGGTCCAGGCCCTGCTGCGACGCCACGGTAATGAGGACGTTCTCCGGCTTCAGCTGCATCCCGTCCTCGCGCTCGTGGTGCGCGATGAGTTCGTCCTTGAGTCTCGAGTCTCCTTCCGTCGGCCCGTACTGCAGAGCCGTCGCCCCCTGCGTCTTGAGGACGTGGGCCGTGATCTCCGCGACCTCGTCGATGGGGAATGCCGCCGGATCCGGCAGCCCGCCCGCGAACGAGATGACCTCCGGGCGGCGGGTCAGCTTGAGCAGCTCCCGGATTACGGACTTCTTCATGTGTCTTGCGTTCGTCGAGAATATCTCGTTCAGATCGCTGATCATGTCCCCTCCCCGGGAAGGATGACGGGCGCCGCAGGTGCGCGAGGCGCACTCCGCGACGACAGTGGCAATAGATTGCAGATATCGGGCAACTGCTGAATCTATCAGGTTGATTGTGGCCCTGTCAACCGTCAGTTGACGGTTCTACCGACGCTTTCGCTCCATCTGAGCACCCGCCATCGGGGGCGTGGGTCTGGGTTCATGACAACTGCCACATGAATTCCGGTCAAACTATTGACTTGACCGTATTCCTTTATTACTTTATGAGTTGTGGAAGCTTTGGGGAATCTCCGTAGACAGGGAGCATCCCAAGAAAGGTACCAATCACACCGTCAGCAGCGCACACCGCAATGCATTGCGGTTCAGAGGGACGCGGAGGGAAAGGACGCAAGCGAACCATGCCAACCAAGGCAGAACTCGGACGCAAACTGAGGGTCGCGAGATTCGAACGCAATCTGACGCTCAAGGAAGTGGCCGCTCGATGCGGCATGTCGGCCACACACATTTCGGAGGTGGAGCGGGGGAAGACGTCTCCGACCATCGGCGCGCTCCAGCGGATATCGGCCGCTCTCGGCGAGAAGGCCTCCTACTTCGTCCAGGAGGACGAGCTGCCCCGGGTCAAGCTCACGCGCCTGGCCGACAGGTGCGAGTTCTTCGCGATCGATGCCAAGGGAGTGCCTCTGAAGGTCGAGACCCTGAGCAGCGGCATACCCGGTGGGTACGTGCAGGTCTTCAGAGAGTGCACGGAGCCGGGCACCATCCTCCACGGTCCGCCGAGGATCGGCGAGGCCGTAGTGTTGTGCATCGCAGGGATGGTCAGAGTAACGGCACTGGGTGAGTCGCACGTCCTGAGAGAGGGAGACACCATTCAGCTCCGTCTGGACGAGGGATACGTGGTTGAGAACATCGGCGACGAGGAGTCCGAGACGATCGTTGTTCTGACAGCTCCGACGCTGGTGCCGGTCTAGCAGCATCCGGAGAAACACGCCCTCTGATGGGCCGCAACCTGTGATGGCGCCTAC
>DAOWCM010000296.1 GCA_030639555.1 Candidatus Eiseniibacteriota bacterium
ATTGCAGTGTGTGTGTGCCTTCTCGGCGCCCCGATTGCGAGTGCCGACTACGAGTCCGGCTTTGAGTACATCGCCGGCTCGCCCGCAGGCACTGTGCTTACCGGACAGGATGGTTTCTATCTGCCCGGGGGTGTGCTGAGTGTGGACTACCTTGTCTACACCTATGCTGGTAACGCGCTCGGGCTTCCGCAGAACCCGACCGGAGGGCTCCAGTTCGTCGGCGGTACCGGACCGGCGGGCGGCTACTACGCACGTGCCCAGCGCGACAACGATTTCTCCGGTGGCATCCAGACGATTGCCTACGACTTCTGCGGGACGTTCATGGGAACGGCCCCGTCTGCGCAGTTTCTCGGCAGCTTCTCGCTGTGGAATGGCGTGGGAGTCGTCATCCATCTGATGAGCTGGGTGAACCCGGACGTCCCCACGACGTACAACGCGTTCTACCTTGCCTACGACGCGGGGGGCACGATGTTCGCTACGCCCGGCGCGAGCCCCGGCCCCGAGTGGGAAGGCCTCGAGCTCAACCACTGGTATCGGGCTTACGGCACGGCTGATCCCTACAGCAACAAGATCACGGAAGTGGGGATCATCGATCTCGAGACGATGGAGACGGCAGTCTACTATCCGAGCGACTGGTACATGGAAGGCGGTGCGGGCGGAGTCACGACCGTACCATTCGCCTTCCGGTTCTTCGGCGGCGGCGGCACCGCTGGGAACACGCTGGCTTTCGACAACGCCAGCATGACCCACGTATCGACACCGGTCGAGGAGACGAGCTGGGGCGCGATCAAGGCGATGTTCAGGTAGGCTGCACGAACACCGATAACAAGAAAACGGGGCCCGCTCACATGAGCGGGCCCTTTTTATGGCGGGGCGTAGTAGACGTGTTTCGAACTCTTGGCTGCGCGGAAGACCTGAGTCTGGGCGTGAGTTCCGTGGCGCGGGGAGCCCAGTCCCGATCCCCGATGAGGCTGAGCGCAGATTGCTAGAACGGACGTACGTACGGGCCATGCCCCTGCTCACCGCCACGCGTCCTGGAGCCACCGTTTCGCCTACAGAACACGCGGGTCCCCTCGCGCGGGACCCACACGCCGCGGTATGTGTCACGGCTCAGCCTCAAGTACGATGCTCATTATGGAACGAACAGTCGCTCTACCGTGGTTACCTGCGCCGGTGGAGTGCGTGTGAGCCGGACCACCTTCACGCGGGCTAGACAGAAGACCAGCCCTGTGCCGCCCTAGGCCCCGGGATTGGGACGCGAGCCTGGACAAGCTGGCGCAATCGTGCTATTGTTTCGTGGCATTGTCTGCGGCGGGCCAGATTCGCCCCGAAGTGCTTACTCCTTAGCAGTGTCCCTAGCTTCTCAGACGAGAGCGGGGACGAGCAGCGAAACGACGATCCACTCACCTCTGTCGTGCGTAACACCATCGTCCCTGGTCGATCGAGCAGATGAGGCTGTCCCTCGCCGGACGATTGCATTCGCATTCAGGAGAACCATGCAAGGTCGGAGACTGATTCTCGCCGACCTGGAAGCCATTTTCCAGGCGATTTCGCAGACGGTGAGACGCCGCGGGGGTCGCCTCGCGGGGGAAACCACCACGAACCCCAAGGGGGACCGCGTCCGGGAGTTCGACCTTGCGGCTGACCGGGCGGTCTGTGCCTATCTTTCTCATCGCTTCCCCCACCCGGTACTGCTCCTCTCCGAGGAGGGAGAGCCCCGCAGGTTCGGGGACGGAGAGCCCGAATTCGTCATGGTGCTCGACCCTGTGGACGGCTCGGACAACCTCGCCCGTGGAATCCCGCTCGCCGGGACGGCAGTGGCCCTCATCCCCTCAGGTGGCCCCATCGCCGTCGGGACGGTTCAGTACGCCCTTGTGGGTGATCTGTTCACCGGCGACAGATGGGTCGCCGAGCGCGGGCAGGGAGCGTTCAGGAACGGCATACGGATTCGTCCCACTCGAGTGACGAAGCTTGAAGAAGCCACGGTCAGCTGCGAGCTGAACCACTTCGCAGTGGAGGCCCGGCTCGCTGGAATGCTCTCGCGGGCGCAGGCGGTCCGCACGCTGGGCTGCGCCACCCGGGCTCTCTCCATGGTCGCAGACGGCAGCCTCGACGCCCATCTGGACGTGCGCGGTCGCCTCACCCCAGAGAACTTCCTGGCTCCGTCTCTTGTCGTGGGGGAAGCAGGAGGGCTGCTTACCGATCCTGAGGGGAAGGCCATCCCTGCGATCCAGTCCCTCACGGAACGCTATTCGATCGTAGCCGCCGCCACGCCTGAACTTCATGCGGCCCTGATCAGTGAGCTGAAATGAACGCTGACACTCCAAGAACCGTGAGCACCTCCCCCCGGTCCGCAGACCGCGTGCCGCCGGCGGTGATCCTCGCTGCAGGCGCGGGGATGCGGCTGCGCGAGGGAAACGGAGGAAGACCGAAGCCGCTCACTGAGCTTCTGGGCCTCTCTCTTCTGGAACGCTCCATCCTCTCATGCCGCGCCGTGGGCGTCGACGAATACTACGTCGTTGTGGGGTACGCTCAGGAAAGGATCGTCCATCTCATCGATGAGCTGGAAGCGCGACACGGCATCTCGATCACGGTCGTGCGAAACCCCAAGTGGGAGACGGGGAACGGGAGCTCGGCCCTGGCGGCCGTTTCCCACATGACCGATCCGTTCCTGCTGCTGATGTGCGACCACGTCTTCGATCCGGCCATCCTCCGACTCCTCATGAGGGCAGCCGACGGGTCAGACAGTTGTCTCCTCGCGGTCGATCGGCACACCGACAGCGTTCTCGATCTTGCGGACGCCACGAAGGTACGGCTTGATGGCCAGTTGATCACGGCCATCGGCAAGGAACTCACTCCGTTCGACGGCGTCGATACCGGCCTCTTCCTTTGCTCCCAGGCTCTGCTCGAAGCGCTTGAGAAGCCGACAGGCAACGAGAAGCGCTCGCTGACCAGAGCGATCCGGCACTTGATCCAAGAAAGGAAGATCAGAGCCGTCGATATCGGTAATCGTTTCTGGCTGGATGTAGATACGCCCGAGAGCCTGAGCGACGCAAGGCGCGTCCTCTTGGCCAACCTCGCCAAGCCGTCGGAGGACGGGTTCGTTGCGCGCTGGCTGAACCGGAGGGTGTCACTTCGGCTCTCCTCCTACCTTGCGTCTACTCGTCTCAGCCCCGGCGCGATCACGCTCGCGAGCTTTCTGATCGCCCTGTCTGGGGCGTTGCTGTTCGCTGTCGGCAGCTATCTCTGGACGGTTCTCGCCGGGCTGCTTGTTCAACTCGCCTCGATCGTTGACGGCTGCGACGGTGAGATCGCCCGGCTCAAGTTCCAGACCAGCCGCTTCGGTGCGTGGGCCGATACGGTGCTCGACCGCTACGC
>DAOWCM010000006.1 GCA_030639555.1 Candidatus Eiseniibacteriota bacterium
GGATGATCTCCGTCAGCACCCTGCCGTCCATGTCTTCCCCCACGGGCAGCCCCATGACCGCGAGCGCCGTGGGCGCAATATCGAATATCGTGGCCCCCTCGATCCATCCCGCGGCTCGGAATGCGGGGCCGGACGCAATGATGACTCCGGCGACGTCGTGTGTGCCGGTCAGCTGGGGTCTGTCCGGATCCAGGTCCCGCCGCGGCTTGAAGCCGTGATCGGAGACCACGATGATGTTGATGTCGTTGCCCAGGGCCTCGAGAAGCCGGCCCAGCAGCACGTCAGTATAGACGTAGTAGCTGTCGATCACCTCCCCGTAGGCCGAGATGTCCTCTTTGGGAACGCCGCCGAACGGCTCGGGGTCCGCGTACTTCCAGAAGAAGTGCTGGACGAAATCGACGCCGCGCAGGTATACGGCCGACAGGGCCGGCCTGTAGGCGGGCGTAAGAGTGGTCGACATGCGTGAGTAGATGGCGTCGCGGAGGTACCCCCAGCGAAGGGGTTCGTCGACAATCCTATTGAGCTGGAACCGCAGATCATCCCTGGGGTAGCGCTTGTACCCCGCGTCCAATGTGAACGCACCGAAGGACTCCAGGCGGTCGTTCGTCGGGCGCCCCCCGAGCGACTGGAGCATCTGCACCGGGCCGCGCAGGAGCGAATGGAGCCGGTCGGACAGCAGGAACCCGTTGACTTCATCCACCGGCCACGTGACGTACCATCCCACGACACCGACCGGAAGACCGAAGCTCCCGACTATGTCCCAGACGGGCGCCGCGGATCTCATCGTGGCGTTCACCGGCACGCCGGCCTCGTTGACGAAATCGCGGATCCCGTGCTTGTCAGCCGTCTTGCCGGTCGCGATCGTCGTCCAGATGCGGGGTGAGACCAGAGGCGGCTCCGACATGAGCGGTCCGTAGGCGCCGCGGTCCATGATGCGCCGGAAGTTGGGGAGTCTCCCCGACTCCACCAGAGGCCCGAGCTTCTCCCAGTCGCAGCCGTCGACTCCGATGATGGCGACTCTGGGTGTTTCGGCGCCTGCGGGCGCCAGCCCTAAGGCTCCCGTGACACCGGTCCTTGCCTGGACACCTACGATAAGGATCAACAGGGCCAGCGCTGCGCACGCCGCTCCCAGCACCGGGATTCCCCGGCCGTGCACGCGCATTCTGAGGAACGAGAGGACAGCCGATAGTGCCCACGCCAGAAGCCAGCCCGCGACAAGCCCGACGACAAGCACGACAGAGAGCCCTATCACATTGAGCTGGAGCGTCGTCAGCGTATCCGCCCGGACGAAGGCCTCGGAGCCCTTGAGCGGGAGGAACATCAGGACGAGCGCGACCCAGAGAGTTGCGGTGAAGAGTGTCCTCATGACCGCCCGTTCCGACGCGCGGGCGGCCCCGCCCCGCTTCCTGGCGCGGGCCGTGAGGAGCAGAACAAGCCCGCCGAGAGCGGTGTAGACGACGGCAAGCGCGAGCAGTATGGGCAGCACTTGTGAGGGCAGGAGCGTCAGCACGAAGGCGCTGGTCCTGAGCCCGGCAGCGCCCAGCAGGGCCCCGACGGCGAGCGCGAAGCCTCCGCCCGAGAAAACGAGCGTCTTCCACACGACGGGTCCACCGCCTCGTGTTCCGTGCCCGTCACCTGTCATGGCTTCTCCAGCGCTTCCTCGAGTGCCTCGAACACCGTCTCCATCCCGATGGCCTCCATGCAGGAGGGGCTCAAGTCGCACTCCCGTCTGTAGCAGGGAGCGCAGTCGAGTGGGCTCAGCACCTTCCTGCCGGCCCCGAACAGCTCTATCTCCTGCGGGGCGCTGGGCCCGAACAGCACCACCGTGGGCACGCCGAGCGCAATGGCGATGTGCATCGCCATCGTGTCGCCGGTCACGAGCGCGTCCAGCATACCGACGACCGCCGCGAAGTCGAGGATCTCGTGCAGTCCGGCGTCGACCGCGGTGTCGGGGGCGAGCTTCAAGACCGCCTCCGCACACTCCCTGTCGTCGGCGCCACCGAGAACGAGTGCCGTGCCGCCGAGTCTCTCTCGCACCGCGCCCGCGAGCGACGCGTACCCCGTCGGTGTCCAGGCCTTGTTCGCGAAGACGCGTCCCGCTCCGACATTGAGACCGATCACGGGATCAGAGAGAGACAGGCCGCCAAGGAAACGCTCCGCGTACTCGATCGAACGCGCAGGCAGCGTCAGAACATAGGGGTCCCCCCGATACTCGAGCCCCGCCGTGCGGCAGAAGATCTCCGGGTACGTCATCGTATTCTCGTGGAACTTCATCTCGTCGGACAGCCCCAGCTCGTAATCGTAGCGCGCGCCCTCGTTCAGGGGCTCCACGGCGCCGGCCAGCGACAGGGCGAACCCCGACCTCTCCGAAGCGTTGAGTGTCGACGCGAATGCGCAGGCGCGCTCCTCCTTGTCCAGACATATGAGAAGGTCGGTCGACTGCACCAACAGCGTGAGCCACGCGTCGAACCCGAACGGCATCGCGCGGTCCACGTAGGGATTGAGTTCTACGAGGGGAAGCGCGGCCGGGTCGGTCAGCCACGTGATGTACGAATCCGGGTGCGCTCTCTTGAGCGGAGCCAGGATCGAGGTGGTTCGAAGCACGTCACCGGCCGCGGCCAGCTTGATGATGACTATGTGCTCGCCCCGCTTGTCGTAGTGCTCGCACCCCTCACACTTCCCGCCCCACACGCAGGGCCTGTCTCCAAGGAACAGTCTGCAGTCGGTCTTCACGCGCATCGGCATCTGTCTCCGTCAAAGGCCTGCTATTCTATGTAGCCAAGCGCCCTCAGCTTCTCTTTGATTCCCTCGTCCATCGGCGATTCCATGGGCGCCTCGTCACCTCGAGGGCCCCCGGTTTCGTAGGTCGGGACGAACGTCACCGGGTGCTCTTTCAGGAAGGACTCCTCCAGGGCCGCGAGCCCTGGAGCGCCGTCCATGTCCTCGGCCACGGGGAGCCCGAGGTACGCGAGCATCGTCGGCGTCACGTCCACAACCGACATGTCAGGGAGCCTGTTGTTCTTCTTGACACCCGGGCCGGTCATGATGAAGATCCCGTCCACACCGTGGTCCCAGGGCACGTCCTTGCCACCTTCCTCGGTCCGGATCTTCTCGCCCCTCTCCCAGCGCTCCTTGAGGTCGCGCTTGGTCTCGAAGCCGTGATCGGACACTATCATCACGGTCGTCTCGTCTCCGACCTCCGCGAGGTAGCTCCCGATCACGCCGTCGACGTAGCGGTAGTAGTTGCGCACCACGCGGCCGTACAGCCGCTCATCGGCCGGAGACACCGTGAAGCCTTCCTCACGCTGGTAGCCCCAGTAGTAGTGGGACACTACGTCGGGGCCCTGCAGGTACAGAGCCAGCACGTCGGGATGGAAACGCTTGAGCATCGCCAGCCCGGCGTCTGCGAAAGTCTTGTCCTTGGCAAACACCCATCGGGCGTAGAACTGCTTCGCAGGGTCCGTGAACGCGGGGTCCTGGAAGAGACGGGACAGCTCGTCCGCCGTCACGTCCTCCTCGGTGATAATGAACGGCTCGAAGTCCGCGTACAGCTCTTCGGGGTAGGTCCTGCCCTCGAAGTCCTCCACTATCAGACGGCCCGACTCGTCGCGGGCCGCGCCGAAGGGAATCCCGTGCCGGCTCCAGTTGACGGGCCAGGCGCGCTGGGCGATCATGAAGCCGTTGACGGGCTCCGCGGGCCAACTGGGCCACCACCCGACTATCCCGACCGTGATGTCCGCCTCCGAGAGAATGTTCCAGAAGGCTTTGACCTTTCTCATGTTGCTCGTCACCGGGACCTCCCGGCCCGTTCCCGGGATCTCGGCCGTGAAGCGCATGATGCCGTGCTTCTCCGGAACGACTCCCGTCGCTATGGAGGTCCACATCTGCGGCGACTGGATCGGCACACCGGACTTCAGCACGCCGAACGAGCCCCGCTCGACGAGCGAAGCCATGTTCGGAAGCTCCCCGGCCTGGATCATCGGAGTGAGGATGTTCCAGTTTCCAGAATCCACTCCGAAGAACAGCAGACGCGGGGTCTCAACGTGCGGTTTCTCGCTGGAGCACCCGGCGAGCGCGAGCAGCATTGGCAAGAGGACAGCCGCCGTGAGCACGAGCGTCACGCGCGGCGGGGACGAGCGACGTCCGCGGGCCCCCCGGGGTATCTTCTTGTGACGCGCTTCAGGCATGCGATCAGATTCTCCTTCGTCCCGTCATCGAGTCCCACAGCCCGCGCAGGACCGCGCCCACGTTGGCGCCCTTCCCTCTGGCCAGCTCACGGGCCGCGAAACCGACCGTTCGGACCATAGTGAACGGGACGATCCCGATCCAGTGATACGGCCGCGCGTGCAGGGAGAAGAACCTGAGCGTGCTGCGCAGCCGATGGTATATCTTGAACGGCGTCAGGCCTCCGCCCGAGCTCATCGAGACCTTATGCCAGATCCTGGCGCTCGGAGCGAACAGCACTTCGAAGCCCGCGTCTCGGGCACGGACGCACCAGTCCGTGTCCTCATTGTACATGTAGTACCCTTCATCCATCACGCCGACCACCCTGATTGCTTCGGCGGACGCGAGCACCGCGCACGCCGTGACGTAGTCGACCTCCTGCACGTCGGCGTACTGTCCGATGTCCTCCTCACGAAGCCCGAGGTGACGGATACCACCTGTCCAGAACGAAACAGCGCCGCCCGCCGACCATATGACGGAAGGACGCTCGGCGTAGTAGATCAAGGGCCCTACGAACGCGCTGTTCGGATGCGTGAGCGCGGCGTCAACGAGCGCACTCACAGCATCGCCGTCCAGCTCGATGTCGTTGTTCAGGAGCAGGACGTAGTCCGCCCCTTCATTGAGCGCGAACTCGAGTCCAGCGTTCACACCCGCCGCGAAGCCGAGGTTCTCACTCTGCTCGACCAGACGGACGGACGGGAATCCGTCACGCACGAACTGTGCGGAGCCGTCGCCGGATGCGTTGTCCACGACCAGCACCGACAGGTTCTGATACGACGAGGCGAGCAGTGTCCGCAGGCACGGCTCGAGAACTTCTCTGCCGTTCCAGTTGACCACCACCGCCCAGACCAGGGGATCCCGCACTCTAAGACCTCGCCATCTCGAGGAAGTCCTGAATGGCACTGCGCATCAGGTCCCCCGCGTGATCGCGCTGAGCCTCCACGGCCACGTTCGCTCTCATCCGCGGAGCGTCTTCGCCGCTGAAGTAGCGCACGACCGCCCGCGCGAGGTCCCGCTCGTCCTCAGGCTTCACAACATAGCCCGTTTCACCCTCCCGCACCACTTCAGGGAGTCCACCGACGTTCGTGCTTATCACGGGAAGCCCGAAGGCAAAGGCTATCTGCGTGATGCCGCTCTGCGTGGCCGAAACGTACGGGAGAACCACCACATCCGCCGCTCCGAAGTAGTCGCCAACGGATTCATCCGGAACATGGTCCGCTACGACGCGGACGCGCTCTCCTATGCCCAGCTCGTCGATGATGCGGTCGTACCGGGCGCGGTCGTCGTAGAACTCCCCGACCACCAGGAGGTCCACGTCCACGTGCTCGAGTATCATGGGCATCGCGCGCAGCAGGTACGCGAGACCCTTGTACTCACGGACGTAGCCGAAGAAGAGCATCGTCGGCCGCGTCAGCCCGAGCGATTCCCTGACCGCATCTCGGTCGACTCCAGACGGGTTGTAGCAGTCGTAGACAGGCAGGGCCGCCTGTCTCACAGGCGTCCTCGGGAAGAGCGACTGGACGCGGCTCGCGACCACCCCGGAGAGGACCATGAAGTAGTCCGCGGAGCTCAGTGCGAACTTCGTGAGGAACCGGTCGATGAATCGGTTCTCGTGCGAAACGACGTTCTCACACACGAACACGATCCGCGCACCAATCCTGCGTTTCAGCATCCGTGCCATGGCGCCGTAGCAGACTCCGAAGAAGGGATTCCACCAGACAAAGACCACCAGATCGGGCCGCCTTTTCGGCTGCAGCATCCACCGCACCGCCTTGCTCCACGACAGCGGATTGATGGAATCAATGATCTGCCGCGACGGTGTGTTCTTCACGGGGTCGTGGCTCACGTTCATCTGTGTCGAGCCTGGGAAGAGCAGCGAGGGGTACAGCCGCCTGAACGAGACGACGTACGCGTCGTGGTCGAGCCGCAGATTGTCATAGAGATGCGCGACGAAGAGCGCGTTGCCGCCCCTCAACGGGTAGGCAGGGCCGACTACCGCGATCCGCGCGCTCCCCTCAACTCCGAGAGGCGCGTCCGAGGCTGAGCTCCTGTCAGGAGTTGTCGCCAAGCCCGCCATCCTTCCGCCCGAGACGCTCTCTCACCGGATAGGAGATGTCGGAACCCTTGAGATTCGCCACCATCTCTCCAAGGAGTCCCAACGAGATGAACTGCACGCCGACGACCATGAGGAGGATGGCGAGCGTCAGGAGGGGCCTGCGGCCTATCGCCTGCCCCATGAACTTGAGGACGGTGAGGTAGAGCCCCGCCAGGAACCCACCCGAGAAGAGCAGAGCGCCCAGCATGCCGAAGAGATGGAGCGGTCTCGTGACGTAGCGCCGCAGGAACAGCACCGTCAGGAGGTCGAAGAACCCCCTGAGGAAACGCTCGGCGCCGAACTTCGAGCTGCCGTACTGCCGCGCGTGGTGCTTGACCGGAACCTCGGTCACTGTGAATCCGGCCCACTGTGCCAAGACCGGTGTGTAGCGGTGAAGCTCCCCGTACACCCTGATGGTCTTGACGACCTGCCCGCGGTACGCCTTGAGCCCGCAGTTCATGTCGTGGATCCCGACACCGGAGAGTCTGCTGGTCACCGCGTTGTAGAGCTTCGACGGAAGTCGCTTCGAGAGCGGGTCCTTGCGCTCCCTCTTCCACCCCGAGACTAGGTCGTACCCGCTCTCTATCACCTCGAGCATTCGGGGCAGCTCGGCGGGGTCGTCCTGCAGGTCGGCGTCCATGGTGAACACGACATCGCCCGCGGCTTCCTTGAACCCCACGCTGAGCGCGGCCGACTTGCCCAGGTTCCTCCCGAACACGAGCACGGTGACGTTCTCATTCTGCTCGTGAAGGGTTCGCAGAACGTCCATCGACGAATCCGTGCTTCCGTCGTTGATGAAGATGACTTCCCACTCGCGCCCGAGAGGGGCGAGCGCGCCGTCGATGCGCTCGTAGAGTTCTCTCAGGCTGTCGGCCTCGTTCAGAAGCGGTATTACAACAGAGATATCCATGTGTCAGTCGACCTCCCCGTTCGCGCCCGCGCTGGGCGTCAGCACGGTCGATTCGATCCACCGCTTCTCGAGCGCCAGGCCTTCCTCGAGCCCGACGCGTGGGCAGAAGTCGAGGGCCTCCCTGGCCCTCGAGTTGTCCGCGAGTGTGTCCGTGACGTCCCCTCTGGCGCGCTCGCCGTAGCGTCTGTCCAGTTTGACACCGAGCGTGGCCTCGATGGCGTCGAGCGCGTCATTGAGTGTGACACGGCTTCCGCCTCCCACGTTCATCACGCTGCCATCGGGACCCGATTCCAGGGCCGCCACGGTCGCGCCGACGGTGTCGGCGATGTAGGTGAAGTCGCGCGTCTGCCGCCCGTCGCCGAAGATCGTGACAGGCTCATTGAGGAGCCCCGCACGGATGAAGCGGTTGAAGGCCATGTCCGGCCGCTGTCTGGGACCGTAGACGGTGAAGTACCTCAGCGACACCGTCGGCACTCCGTAGTTCCGGTGGTACAAGACCGCGAGATGCTCCGCCGCCAGCTTGGTCACGCCGTACGGAGACACGGGGCACGTCAGTCCGTTCTCGCGCATCGGGAGGTCCGTGGTCTCGCCGTAGACAGACGAGCTGGACGGGTACACGAACTTCGAGACACCCCGGTCCTTGACCGCCTCGAGAAGGCGCTGGCTCGATCTGATATTGCAGTCGATGTACGTCGAGAAGGTAGATCCCCAGCTGGCGCGAACGCCGGCCTGCGCGGCCAGGTGACAGACGGACGTCACTCCGTCGAGGAGCGGCGTGAGGTCGGTCACCGCCAGGTCGGCCTCGACGAAGTCGAACGACTCGTGCTCCAGGGCCGCCCTGAGGTTCTCTTCCTTGAGCGCACGCGGGTAGTAGTCGATGAAGGCGTCCACGCCGCGCACGGTCTTCCCGTCCGCCAGCAGGCGTTCGACGACATGCGAGCCGACGAAGCCCGCCGCGCCCGTCACGAGAACCATCTCACTCACGTTCCGACCTCCCGCTATCTGCCAGTTCGCCGGGCGCGTCCGCACCGGCGACTTTCCTGAAGCTCTCTCCCACCCTGATGCCCATCGCGCCGAACGACCACATGCCGACGGCGGCTATGATCAGCCCGGTCATTGCGTGTGCGACTATAACCACCGCCATTACCTCGTGGCGCGCCACCCCGACCGCCGCAACTCCTCCCGCGAATATCAGCCCAATGACGAACTCGTTGTAGCCGATCTGAGCGGGGGGCGTCGGCAGGATGTACGACAACGTCAGCAGAGTATACCCGAAGAGCACTCTCGTAAAGGCGACATCCACCGAGAAGGCCCTGAACATGAAGTAGAAATAGAGCCCGTCAATCAGCACCGCAAGACCGGTGAGCCCCAGAAACGACCAGAGCATGCGCGCCTCGCGTCTGGCGACCCCCATGCCCTGGACGAAGAGGCCGATGAACTCGGACAGCTTCTTGTAGACACCACCGGGCAGCCACGAGAACAGACCGCACAGGAGCCGCGAGGCGCCGTCCGGGTTCCGGAACGCGAAGAAGAGCAGCGCGATTGCCAGCAGAAAGATGGCCAGCACGGTGTAGATCAGCGCGGCCAGCGTGGCGCTCATGTTGATGGAGAGTATAGGCACCATGGTGACGACGAAGAGGATCGAAACGAGCTCGAAGAGCTTGTCGACGAACACAGTGGGAAGACTTGTGCCTACAGGGATCCCCTTGAGGCGCTTGAGGAAGAACGACTTCGCCACCTCTCCCGCCCTGATGGGGATGATGTAGTTGAGGAAGTACCCGGCCATCAGCATGTGGAAGCTCTCGGAGACGCGCACCCGAACGATCGGGTGAAGGATCGCTCGCCATCTCAGGCTTCGCACGAAGTACGCCGTGAGGTACAGCACGGCGGCGGCGACCAGCCACCCGACGTTCGCCCTGGCGATGCTGCGTCGAAGCTCGGTCGCGTCCACGCCCCAGAGCGCCAGCGCCAGCAAGACCACGCCCGCCACGACCGCAAGCGTTATGCGGAGTCGCCGGTTCAAGCGGTCGCCTCCCCCCCGCCTGTCCTCCGTGCCAGCACACCCCGGTGGTGTGCGAAGAAGATCTTCAGCGGCTTCACACGTGTGTTTTCTATCGCGAAGTGCTTCTCGATATCGGGCAGGAGCCTGGCGAGGCGCTCGTCATCGAAGTAGGGCAGCGTGTCGACGGTCCAGGTGTACCTCTCCAGCCTCTTCGAACCGCTGACGAACCTCTTCAGGAAGGGAAGGAACGTCGCGGCCACCTCCTCTATCGGTGAGTCGATGTCTGGCCACCACGGGGTATCGACGAGCAGGCGCTCGACGACCTTGAACCCCCGGTCGGCCAGCTTCCTGGCGACCGCGCCAGTGTTCATCACCGAGATATCCCCGTGGCTCCACGGCTCACGCGCCACCTTGTGGTGGAGCCGGTGGATCGGGAACCCGTAGTTCCAGGTGTTGGAGACGAAGACCATGACAAACCTGCTGCTCGCCTCGCACATCTCGTCCAGCAGCGCATCGGCCGAGGCGACCTGCGGCAGCGAGTTGAAATTCCACACGAGGTCATGCGAGCGCGGCTCGGCGCCGAGCGAATCCCCATCGGCCGCCCGAATGGCGACCCTGTCGCTCAGGCCGAGCGCCTCCCAGGCGCGTTCGGCAAGTGCGACCTCGTCGGGGTCGCCAAGCACGAGTTCGACCGAGGCTCCCGCCCGCGCAAGCGGTACGCTGTTGAGCCCGCTTATGCCCGTTATACCATCGGTCGGGCCCTCGAGGACCTTGCTGATGCTGTACCGGTCTGCGAGCCCCGCCAGGAGCCGCGCCACGGCGACGCGCTCGTAGGTGGTCCCCAGTCCCGTGTCCTTCTGGGTCGCCGGCATCCGCTAGAGTTCCTTCCTCAGAGTCTCGGCCACTTCCTCAGGCGTGGGCGGGCACCCGCTGATGTGCGTGAGGCCCTGGCTCTCCGCAAGTTCCCGGGTGCACTGTCCGAGGCAGATGACACGTCCGGGCTCCGCCGGAAGCCGTGCCGCCTTGCCCTGGATGATGTGGAGCTTTCTGAACACGCCCCAGTACCCCAGCTTGGGTACCAGCGTGAACCAGTACTTCGGTTTCCGCACCGCCAGGTGTGCGGCTCCGCTGAATGAATCAATGCACATGGAGCAAGCGGTAGGGTCGCGCCACGAGTAGATGTTCGCGACACGACCGAAGGACTCGTTGGCAGGCTCGAACTTCCTCGAGGGCGCTGCTCCCTTGACCTCGGGGTCCATGTCGCCCACCCCGAGCTCGTGCGCCAGTCTCAGGTGCTCGATCTCGACGGGATCGAATCCCATCAGACGTGCCGCCACAGAGTCGACCTCCAGCATGTTCGTGCCGACCGCGAAGACGCGCGACTTCACGACCTTGCCGTTGAGCGGGCCGTCTCCCTCCACTCCGGTTATGCCGTCCAGCACGATGAGGTCCGGCGGACGTATGGTGGCCTGCTGAGCCAGAGGATCGTGCAGCCCCAGCTGATGGTCGCGTTTCTTGTCGGCCTCGGACAAGAGGCCCTTGTGGTTCTTGATGGCCAGCGTGACCCTCGTGTAGCCGTGCGTCTTGAGCTTCGGTACGTTGACATAGAGGTCGGTGTCCTCGACGATCGCGGGAACTCCCATCTCCCCGTACTTCCACTCTCTCTTTCGTCGCTCCGTAGTGTTGAGATTGACGAGGTTGACGCCCAGGCGCTCCGCGAGCTTCCTGTACCCGGTCACGCGAAAGACGTTCTCGACGTCGAGTCCGACCCCCGGTCCGTCGCCGATCGAGATCGAAGTGAACCCTCGCTCCCGGAGCACGTTGACGAGCGCCTCGACCACCATGGGATGCGTCACGACCGCCGTTCCGGGCTTCGCGGCGATCACCAAGTTGGGCTTGATGAACGCCGTGCGCTTGCCCGAAAGGTCCACGCCCAGTTCTTCCAGCGCTCGATCTATCGCGTCCTGCAAGTCCCCGAGCCTGTAGTGTCCTATCTCGTCCAGAAAGACCGCCACTCTTGCTCTCTCCCTCGGATCGAAGCCCGCTGCGATTCTCCGCGGCCGGCGCCGCGCCTCCGCCTCCTTTGCTCCTACCGTCCCGTTCCGCCCCGCCGTCCCGTCGCGACCTCGAAGGCCACACCGGCGACCGTCGGAACGTGCATCAGCATGTTCGTGTAACCGGCATTCGCGAGCGGACAGGCGCACTCGCCCGCCCGGACCCTCTTCCTCTCCTCGGCCGCCCTCTCGCCGTACCAGATGCGACCGAAGTCGTAGTCGACCTCGCGCAGATTGCCCATGGACTCGGCTTTGATGCAGCAGAACCACACGTGCCCGTCGGGAGCGATCTGGGCCGACGCCACTCCCGCGTAGCACGGGATCGGCTGCTCGCACGACGCAAGGAAACGCTTCACCAGTTCGTAGTAGCGTATCCGGAACGACTGGGTCACGCGCGAGATGCCCGAGTAGTTCTGTTCCTTGATCTTGGCGATCAGGAAGTCGACCGCGCCCGCGTAAGCGGAAGCCGACGGCGTGATCGACGCCCCCAGTGTCTCCAGCTCCACTCGCTCCTCAGCTATTTCAGTGATGAACGAGTCGGGCGCGAGCTCCCGGGTGACGTACTCATAGATGGCGGGTATGCGCTCCACGTTGTGGACCGAGATCACCGTGTGAACGCCCACCGTGAGGTTCGGGGACTTGAGAGCCCTGAGTCCACGGTAGGTCTCGACGGCCTTCTCGAAGCTCCCGTCGACTCCCCTGATCCTGTCGTGTTCCTCGCCGATCCCGTCCAGCGAGAGGTTGATAATGACCTGCGTCCTTGGACACCGTCCGGCGATATCCTCGACCATTGAGGGTATCCGCGACGAGAGAAGGCCGTTGGTCGGTATGTTGATGATTCCAGGGCTTCCGTGTCGGTACGCACTCTCGCAGATGTCGGTAAGGTCGAGCCGAAGAAACGGCTCTCCGCCGCTCATCGTGTACCAGTAGGGCGCCCGACCCAGCGACCGGAACGTCCGGTCGAACTCCTCTACCGTGAACTCGTCCGCGTCCTTGGTGTAGACGTTGCACGTAAGGCACCGGGAGTTGCAGCGGTAGGTCACGCTGACCGTCAGGTTGAGCGGCAGGATCCTGGGCCACCCGGTAGCGTGCGCCATCTTGTAGAGCGGGATCTTCGCGAGGATCTCAACCATCGACCGCCCCCGCCTCCCTGCCTCCTGCGTCGCGGGTCGCGGGTGCGTCGAGGCTCTTGGTGCTCTGTGACACTTCCCACGTATAGGGATTCCTCTTCAGCACGTAGTAGTCAATGGCGCCGAGAAGTCGGCCCACGAACTCGAGGAAGACGCCGCCGAGGGTCCAGCACAGAGTGCGCGGCGCGGGCGTCAGGTCTTCCAGCAGAACCGAGAGAATGCCTCCCACCTTCTTCGTGGAAACCTCGTACGACTGGACCTTCGAGAGCCAGATGTGGCCGGCGTAGATGCGCCGTCTCTGTTTGAGGAAATCGCCGACAGTCGATGCGCCCTTGTTGTAGATGATGGCCTCGGGCGCGTAGGCCAGGGAGCTGCCATGCTCGATGACGAGGGCCTCGATGCTGGCCTCATCCACGGCTGTCTCCGGTGGGATCGACCGTACGAACGACCGGAACGCCACCATCTCGCCGAGCTTCGGCGACTTGAGCGCGAGCATGTGGTGAAGTCGCCACAGCATGTGAACAACGAAACCCATGAACGTGTTTGGGTCGTCCACGGGAACCGGCCTGCCGCCGGTCATGCCCACTCCGGGATCCTGGAAGGGCGCGAGCATGAGTTCCACGCAGTCGGGCGCTGGGATGGTGTCGCCGCTCTCGAGGACGAAGATGTCCGCTTCCGCCGCGTCCAGGAACAGATTGATGGCAGACGCCTTGCCCTCACGCGACTCCTGCCTGATGAGCGATATGCGCTCGTCCTTCGCGACCCACTCCCGAACGATGTCATCGGTGCGGTCGGTGGAGCCGCTGGAAACGACGATGATCTGGCGGATCTCCACGTTTCGGACGGACTGTCCCGTGAGCGCCGCCAGGAGCTTGCCGATATTCTGCTCTTCGTTGTATGCCATCACGCCGACGCTTGCAGTCAGCAACTTAGATCCTCCGGTCAACTCCCTACTGCCCAAGCAGGAGTCTGTCGCCAAGGAACCTGGGCAGTCCACTCTCGATTATCTTGGCCCGCGCCGTGTCAATGTCATACGGCACCTGCACCAGGCGCACGCTCCGGTCCTCGAGGTCCAGGACCGCGAAGCACGCCCGGGGGTCGCCGTTCCTCGGCTGCCCGACGCTTCCCACATTTATCAGCACGCGAGCTCCCGCCGGAAGGGCAACCTCCCCATCCAGAAGCTCGCTGGTCCCCACTTCCGTTCTCAGCACTATCATCGGCACGTGTGAGTGGCCGATGAAGCAGAACGACTCCTCGAAGTTCGAGAACTCCCGTGCCGCCGCCTGGGGACTCAGGATGTACCGCCACTTCTCGGGCTCGCCCGGAGACGCGTGAACGAGGTGGACGTCCGGAAGGAAGGCCTCGTACGCGAGGCTGGTGAGGTAATCCACGCTCTCCGTGGTCAGCTTGTCGCGCGTCCAGCGGATGGCCTGAACGGCCCACGAGTTGAAGTACGCCTCCTGGGCGGGGTCGATCGCGGCCTCGTCGTGGTTGCCCCGGATGGTCACGTCGGCTCGCGTTCTGACGAGCTGGACCACCTCGTTCGGATTCGCGCCGTAGCCCACGACGTCCCCGAGGCAGACGATGCCGTCGACGTCCATCCCGTCGATGACGTCGAGCACCGCCGTGAACGCCTCGTAGTTGCCGTGTATGTCGCTGACGATGGCGTATCGCACGGGAAGCCTGTCACTCCTCCGTATCGTCGTGGCGCCTGACGTCCCCGGCTATCCGGTCGAGGACCCCGTTGACGAACTTGCCGCATTCATCCGAACTGAACTTGCGTGCTATATCAATGGCCTCGTTGATAATGACGGCCACCGATGTATCGGGGCGCTCCAGCAGCTCGTACACGCCTATGCGAAGCACCGCGAGGTCCACGATGCCCATGCGAGGGATGTCCCAATGCTCGCTCGCCTCGGATATGGCGGCGTCTATGCTCTCGAGACCCGAACGCACGCCGGAGACGAGTGTGCCCGCTAGTTCGAGCGCCTCCTCGCTGGCGTCTTCCATGTCCGGTATGCCCAGGTCCGTAAGCCCCGTCAGTTTCTCGCGATACAAGAGCATGACGGCGAGCTCGCGACCTTCCCTTCTGACGTCCATGAACGCAACGCCCCTCTCGCCGTCTGTCACTTCATCGAGGCGTAGAGATCGGCCAGTTCCATGGCCGACTGGGCCGCGTCCCATCCCCTGTTTCCACTCTTGGACCCGGCGCGCTCGATGGCCTGTTCCAGGCTGTCGGCCGTCACGACTCCGAAGACGGCGGGAACGCCGGTGTCGGCCGCAACGTTCGCGACGCCCTTCGCGACTTCCGAAGCCACGTAGTCAAAATGCGGGGTCGCCCCACGGATGACCACGCCCAAGCATACTACTGCATCGTAACTCCCGGAGTCACCCATTCTTTTGGCGACTGCAGGGATGTCGAAGGCGCCCGGCACCCAGGCGACGGAGATGTCGTCGTCGGCCGTCCCGTGCCTTCTCAGACAGTCCATCGCGCCCTCGAGAAGTCTCAGTGAGACGAATTCGTTGAACCGCGAGATGACGATCGCGAATCTGCGTCCCGCACCGGTGATGTTCCCCTCATAGACCTTGCTCATGTCTTCAATCCCCTCCGTTACTCGTCTCGCGCAGGATCAGAACCGCGGTCGCTTGCGCACACAGCACAGCTCTCGAACCCCAGCAGATGCCCCAGCTTCTCCTTCTTCGTTGTGAGATAGCGCCTGTTCTCGTCGGTGGGTTCCATCTCGATCCCCACTCTCTCCACGATCGTCAGGCCGTAACCCTCGAGCCCTATCACCTTCTTCGGGTTGTTCGTCAAGAGCCTGATGCGACGGACTCCGATATCCGCGAGTATCTGCGCCCCGATCCCATAGTCCCTGAGGTCGGCTTCGAAGCCCAGTTCCTCGTTGGCCTCCACCGTATCTTTACCGTTGTCCTGGAGCTCGTAGGCCTTGAGCTTGTTCAGCAGACCGATCCCCCGCCCTTCCTGACGCATATAGAGGAAGACGCCCTCGCCCTCCCGTTCTATCGCCTCAAGCGCATGTCTCAACTGGTCACCGCAGTCGCACCGCGCCGACCCGAACACGTCGCCCGTCAGACACTCGGAGTGCACCCTGACCAGCACGTCCCTGTCGGGTGCTGGCTCCCCCTTGATGAGCGCGAGATGCGGGGCGTCGTCGAGTTCGCTCTCATAGAGAACCAGTTTGAACTCACCGTACCTCGTCGGCAGGACCGTCCGCGCGGCGGCGTGCACGAGTTTCTCCGTCGACCGCCTGTACTCAATGACAGAGCGGACGCTCACTATGCGCAGGTCGAAGCGCTCGGCCATGCGCTCGAGTTCCGGCATCCTCGCCATGCTCCCGTCCTCACCCATGATCTCGCACAGTATCCCGGCGGGCGTTAGACCCGCCATCCTTGCCAGGTCCACCGCCGCCTCCGTGTGTCCGGCACGTTTCAGGACCCCTCCCTCACTCGCGCGCAGCGGGAAGATATGGCCTGGCCTGGCGAGATCGGACGGTCTCGTGCCGGGGTCGACGAGAGCCCTGATGGTCGTCGCGCGATCGTGCGCCGAGATACCTGTCGTCGTCCCCGCGACCGCATCGACCGACACGGCGAAGGCCGTGCCCATTATCGACGTGTTCTTCCCCACCATCGGATGGAGATCCAGCTCGTCGAGACGCTCCCCCGTCATGGGAACGCAGATCAGTCCCCGGCCCTCGCGGGAGATGAAGTTGATCGCCTCTGGCGTCACCTTCCCGGCGGCCATGATCAGGTCTCCCTCGTTCTCCCGTGTCTCATCATCCACCACGATGACCATCCTGCCCTGCCGGATGTCCTCGATCGCGGCCCTAACGGTACGGAGAACTTCCTTCATGATCCTCACCCCGTGAATCCCAGTTCCCTGAGTCGCCTCTCTGTCAATCCGCCGGCGCTCTCGTCGCTGTCCGGCGGGCCCGATGCCTCCCCGCGGCCTTCGAGCAGCTTCTCCTGGTGTTTGGCCAGAAGATCCGTCTCTATGTTGACCTTCATGCCGGAACGGTACGCCCCGGCCAGCGTGACGCGCAGTGTCTCCGGAATGAGCGCGACGGTCACACTCTCGCCCGCTACCTCCGCCACCGTCAGGCTCACACCGTCCACAGCGATGGAGCCACGCTGCACGACGTACCGAGCAAGCGGAGCGGGCAGCTCCAGCGTGAGACGGGTCCCGTTCCTGTCACTTCGAAGCTGCAGAACCCGCGCAACGCCGTCCACGTGTCCGGCGACCATGTGCCCACCCAGTCTGTCGCCCATCCTGAGCGCGCGCTCCAGGTTGACCTCGTTGCCGCTCACGAGTTCCCCGATCGTCGTGAGCGAGAGTGTCTGGGCGACGGCGTCCACTTCGAACGCGGCGGCGTCGGCCCGGACGACCGTCTGGCAGACCCCGTTGACCGACACGCTCTCGCCGCGCTCGAGCTCGGAAGCAAACGGTGCTGCGATGCGAATCGCGGCGCCACCGTGCGTCCGCCGGAGCCACATCACTCTCCCCGTGCACTCCACGAGCCCCGTGAACATCAAGCACTCTCCTTAGACGGCTCCGAGTCAATCACGTCCGCCTCGAACAAACCGTCACCGCCAATCTCCGTCCATCTTCCGTTTTCGAATCCCCTCAGCCCGGTGCACCAGCTCTCATCCAGTGGGCCGAACGCGGGCGTCCCCCCGGCGCCGTACAGCCTCGGCGCCACGAAGAAGGCCACGCGGTCCACGAGACCCGCCTGCAGGAGTGAGCTCGCTACCGCGGCGCCCCCCTCGGACAGGAGCGAGATGAATCCCTCGCAGGCCGCCCGTCTCAGCACAAAGGCCAAGTCCAGTGCACCGTCGCGAGCGGCGGAACGCCACACCGTGACGCCCGCGTTCTCGAGCGCCGCACGACGGGAGGAGTCCACGCTGTCACAGCACGCCACGATGGTGCGCACCGCGCGGGCGCCGGTGACAATCGCCGAATCAGCCGGAATGCGCAGCTGAGTATCCAGAACGAGCCGCGAGGGCTGCCGCGGTTCGCTCTCGGGAGACCCGCCGCCTGCCACCTGCCCGCCGGTCTCCGCCCTTCTCACGGTCAAGCGCGGGTCATCGGCGAGGACCGTGCCTATGCCGACCATCACACAGTCGGCCTTCGCTCTCATTGTGTGGACCAGTTCACGGGAGGCCGCAGACGACGTCCAGCGGGGGCCACCCGGGGGCGGCGCGATACGCCCGTCCAGTGAGAGGGCCAGCTTGAGCGTGGTGAATGGCAGCCCCGTGCTTCTGTACTTGAAGTAGGGCGCGTTCAGTGTGCGCGCCTGCTCACGCATAAGCCCGAGCTCGACCTCGACGCCGGCCTCCCGGAGGATCGAAACGCCCCGTCCCGAGACTCTCGGGTTCGGGTCCAGGACAGGGACGACGGTCCTGGCGATGCCGGCCGCGACTATCGCGTCCGTGCACGGCGGCGTCTTCCCGGAGATGGAGCACGGCTCCAGGGTGACGTACAGCGTCGCCCCGGATGCCCTCGATCCGGCCTGCGCGAGTGCGTTCACCTCGGCGTGCGGGCCCCCGTAGCGCTCGTGGTACCCGGCCCCCACGATCTCGCCATCCTTGACGATCACAGCGCCGACGATGGGATTGGGGCTGGCAGCGCCCCGCCCGCGCTCCGCCAACCCAAACGCCCTGTCCATGAAGGACGAGTCGACGTCGCCCTTGGTCCTGCTCCGATTCCTGGTCGTCGTACTCAAGCCATCACCACCTCTCGCAGCAACGAGAAGGCCTGCCGGGACAGTGAGCGGGACTTCCCAGCAAAGAAAAAGCGCCCCGTACATCCTTCGAGGCGCTGCGAGGCACGAGTAGAAATCGCTACCGTGCCGGCTCCTTCTACCATCCAGACTGTCACTGTCGGCGCCTGGATTACACAGGCTCTGCGGATCGCTCCGCTCGCGGGCTCTGACCGCCGGTGGGGACTTGCACCCCGCCCCGAAGGAACTTGTATTCAGTTGTCACTACAGAATCTACCACCCCAAGGGGGCGGTGTCAAGCGATCTCGGGAGGGGCTTCGTCGACTCCCAGAAGCCCCCTGGCGAACGCCGCGGAGTCGAAGGGCTCGAGGTCGTCGATGGCCTCCCCCGTGCCCACGAACTGTACCGGAATGGCCAGTTCCCTGGCGATCGCGACCACGATGCCCCCGCGCGCGGTCCCGTCGAGCTTCGTCAGGACGAGCCCGGTCAGACCCAGTGCCTCGTCGAACACCCTCGCCTGCGACAGCGCGTTCTGCCCCGTGTTCGCATCGATCACCAGTAGGAGTTCGTCAGGCGCGCTCTCCAGTCGCTTTCCGAGCACGCGTTTGACCTTCACGAGCTCCTGCATCAGGTTCTTCTGTGTGTGAAGCCGACCCGCCGTGTCGACAATGAGCACGTCCGCTGAACGGGCGATCGCTGCGTCGAGAGCGTCGTAGGCAACCGCGGCAGCGTCGCCGCCCGGCTGCCCCGCAACGAACTGAGCGTCACTCCTGTCCGCCCATATGGACAGCTGCTCGTTCGCGGCGGCCCGGAACGTGTCGGCCGCCGCCAGGATAACGCTGCGTCCTTTGTCGGCATGAAGACGCGAGAGCTTGCCGATCGTCGTCGTCTTACCGACGCCGTTGACTCCCGCGACCATAACAACAAGAGGCGCCCCGGGTTCTCCCTGAGCGCCTTCCTTCTCGGCAGCGCGTAGTGCTTTTTCGATCTCCAGGGCAAGGAATTCCCTGACCTCAACCTCTGTGGCCGCACCGCTCGCGCCGAACCGCTCCCTGAGAGCGTCGATGAGATGCAACGCGGTCTCGACACCGAGGTCGGCCGCGATCAGGGTCTCCTCTATCGAGTCCAGCGCGGCGCCGTCAAGACCCGCGCCCCTGCCCAACGCTCCCCGGATGCCCTCCGTGATCGCCCGTCTTGTCTTCGCCAGCCCGTCACGCAGCCTCGAGAACCGCTTCCTCACTCACCACCTCTTCCCGTGCATGATCGAGACTGACGGAAACGACCTTCGACACGCCCGACTCCTCCATCGTGATGCCGTAGAGCCGGTCGGCCTCCTTCATGGTCGCCTTGTTGTGCGTGATGATGATGAACTGCGTCCGGTCAGAGAAGTCCTTCAGCACCCGGACGAACCGCTGCACGTTCGCGTCGTCCAGCGGCGCGTCTACCTCATCGAGAATACAGAACGGCGACGGCTTGACCAGATAGATCGCGAACAGGAGTGCGATCGCTGTCAGTGCCCTCTCACCACCTGAGAGAAGCGAGAGACGGCCGAGTTTCTTCTGCCGTGGCGATGCCACTATCTCTATGGTCGAGTCCAGCGGGTCGTCAGGATCGGTGAGCTTGAGGTCCGCGTCGCCCCCCTCGAAGAGCCGCTGGAACATGTCGACGAAGTTCTTCCGCACCAGCTCAAACGTTTCGAGGAACATCTCTCTCGCCGTGTTGTTGATCTGGTCGATCGCGGCCCTCAGGGATTCCTTGGATTTCTCCAGGTCCTCATACTGACCTGTGAGAAACTCGAGACGTTTGCTCTCCTCGTCGTACTCGTCGAGCGCAAGCAGATTGACGGGCCCCATGGCGCGCAGCCGCGCCCTGAGTCGCTCGATCTCCTCCTTGGCCTTCGGCGCATCGAAGGGCGGTGCGTCCTCCTCCACCGCGAGGTCACCAAGTCGCTCCACGTCTGCGGAGTACTCCTCCTGGAGCCGCTCGCGCAGGGACTCGAACCGGCTCCGAAGCTCGGTGTCCTTGAGTTCGATCTCGTGCAGCTCGGCCTGCGCACGGTCCCTGGTATCCCTGGATGACTTGGTGTCCTCGTCCAGCTTCTCTATCTGGACGCGGAGCTGCCTCACGTCATGGCGCATCGCGTCCCTGTCGCGCTCGAGCGCGTGCTTCTGCTCGTTCAGTCCAGACAGCACCTCGCCGTGGGCGGCATTCCGTGTGTCCAGTTCGCCGACCGTGCGGATGTGCTGCTCGCGCTCCTCGCTCTTCTTTTCGATGGCGCTTTTCGCCACCCTCACGGTATCGCCCAGCTGCGCGTGCTCCGCCTTCAGCTGTGTGAGCTCGGACCTCGCGGCGGCGGCGGCTATCTCGCTCTGTTTCTCCTCCTCGCCCGCCCTGGCCCGCTCCCTCTCTGCCAGCTTGAACTTTCTCTCGAGTTCGCCCACCTGTTCTCCCAGCTCGTCCTCGCCCCTTGAGAGCTGAGACAGGCGGTCGGCCAGAACGCCGACATCCCTCCGTGTCGACTCCATCCTCACGCCGAGCGCGTCGCGATCCGCCCCAAGGCGGGCGACCCTGTCGGCGAGGTTCGTCTTGCCCAGTTCGAGCTCGGTCACCTGTCGCTTGGCCTCCCAGAGCTCGGCCTCCGCACGTTCCGCCGCTGCCTCGGCGCGCTCCGCGGCCTCCGACGCTGTCGCGAGTTGCGCCTTGGCCGTTTCCTCGGCGCGCCTCGCCTCCGCGAGACGTCGCGTGAGATCCGCGACATCGCGCTGCGCGGCCTCTAGGCGCTCGGCACGCCGCAGAAGACCGGCCTCCTCGTTCCCGGGCCGTCCTCCTGAGAGGACTCCGGCCGCGGTCGCCATGTCCCCCTCTGGAGTGACGAACGCCAGATGCTCGGCGTCCTTGCGTCCCCTGAGACCCAGCGCGGTGTCGAGGTCGCGCACGATCACGACGCCCTCGAGCAGAAATTCAGACAGCGTTCCCAGGGAACCGTCACAGCTGACGAAATCCGAGGCGGGACCTACTACCCCCGCCGCCGAGCACACGGAGTGCGGCGGACGCTCCACGTGGATGCCGGCCAGCTCCGAGACCGGGATGAACGTCGCTTTGCCGAGCGCGCCCCTCGAGAGGTGCCCCATGGCGTTCCGCGCCGATTCCACGTCGCGCGTTACGACGTACTGCACGGCGCCGGCGAGAGCCGTCTCGATGGCTCCCTCCATCCCCTGATCGACGGTGATCACGTCAGCTACCGTACCGACAAGCCCGGTGACCGACCCAGGATGGTCCGTCAGGAGCGAGCGCACCCCTTCCTGGAACCCGCCGTAGCCGTCACGTATCTCTGACAGAAGCTCTTTCTTGTGTTCCGCCGCGTCCAGCTCACCCTCAAGCTTGGTCTTGTGCTCCCGCGCTCCCAGGACCCCCTCCCTGGCGCCGTCAAGGTAGGCGGTTCCCTGCTTGCGGGCAACGGCGGCGTCGTGCGCGGCGCCACGGAGGCTCTTCTCGGACTCGAGGGCCGTCAGGATGAGCTCTTCCTTCTCGGCGAGGGCCCTCCTGCCCTCCCCGAGACCGGTCTCGAGAGTGACGTGCTCCTCCATCAGGTTGTCCAGACGCGTCCTGTAGCTCTCGAGCTCACCCTTGAGCCCCGCGGAACTCTCAAGGCCGGCGAGCCGCGTCTGCTTCTGGCCGTCAAGCAGATCTCTGAATCTGCGGTGCTTCTTCTCGATCTCGGACAGACCTTCCGTAACGGAGGCCAACTCGCCGTCACGTTCATCGGCCCTCTCCGCGGCCACTTTGATCTCGTCCTCCAGCCGCGCTGTCCTGCTGAGCGCCAGCGAAAGGTCAGCCCGTATGTCGGTGAGTTCGGTGTCCAGCTCCGCGACTCTGCGCTCGGACGCGCTCCGCCTCTCGCTGCCAACCAGGAGTCCGTCCGCGAGCGAACGAACCCGCGCATCGAGCTCCCCGATCTCTATCTCGAGACTCGCCAGCGCCTCTTCCTTGTCGTGGCGCTCGGTGCGCACGCCCATGCCCGCGCGCTCGGACCTGGAGAGCACTCCGTCGCATTCGCCCATCGTCCCACGAAGTTCGCTGACCCGTCCGGTCGACTCGCTCTTCCGGGTCTGCCACTCGGCGTACTCCCTCCGACCGAGCGCGATCTCCAGCTCCTTGAGCTCGTCCGTGTAGCGCCGGTGCCGCCGCGCCTGCGCCAACTGCCGCTTGAGCGACCGCACCTTCTTCTCGACCTCGCTGATGATGTCAGACACCCGCTGCATGTCCGTCTCTGTCGCGGTGAGCTTGTTGAGCGCGGAGCGCTTCCGGACCTTGTACTTCATGATTCCGGCGGCCTCCTCGAACATGAAGCGGCGGTGCCCACTGGAATCCGAGAGGATCGAGTCAACCATCTTGCGTTCGATCAGCGAGTACGTCCGCGTGCCGACACCCGTGTCAAGGAACAGGTCCTGGATGTCCCTGAGACGACAAGGGGTCTTGTTGAGGAGGTACTCGCTCTCTCCCGACCGGAAGACGCGGCGCCCGATGACGACCTCCGCGTAGTCGATGGGAAGGTAGCCGGCGGAGTTGTCGATGGTCAACGCCACCTCGGCCATGCCGAGTCGGCGTCGCTGCTTGGTGCCGTTGAAGATGACGTCGGCCATGCTGGCTCCGCGCAGCTCCGAAGGGCTTTGCTCACCCAGGACCCACCGAATGGCGTCGGCGATGTTGGTTTTCCCGCACCCGTTGGGCCCGACGACGCACGTCATGCCGGAACCAAACTCGAGACCCAGCTTGTGCGCGAAGGATTTGAACCCGAAGACGTCCAGCTTCTTGAGGTACACCGCCCCTCCTTAACTCGCTACTCGTTGTCAGCGGCGCGTTCTATCCACGCACCTTCATACCCGAGGTTCCTAACTGTGTCAAGATCTTCGCGGGCCGCCGACAGCATCGGATACCCGCCGGACACCACCACCCGGAACCAGATCCCTCTGTCCTTCACCTTCGTCGCCACCACCTCCGCACCAACACCGCGTTCAATCAGCTGTCGGGCCTCGAAGACAGCCGCTCCTTCGTGACGGTGCGAGCTGACCATGATCCGATAGCGACCGCCGGGGCCGCTGATAACGGTGCCCCCGTCGGGGCTCTCGCGCGCCGCGGGCACGTCGGACTCGTCGAGGCCGGCGGAGCCGATCTCCTTGGCCGGGGCTGCCGGGCTATCTTCCACAGGCTCAGAATCCCGCCCTTCTACCACGGGCTCGTGTTTCCTCCGGCTGAGCTCGTCGAGCCACGCGTTGGACCTGCGTTCTCCGTCGATGAACCACCACAGCAGGACCGCGACGGCGACGAGCACGAGCATGGTCGCCATGACCGCCAGATGGTTCGGAGTCATCCGTCGACGGCGCAACGAGGCGCCGAGCACGAGCGGTGTGTGCTTCGCCCCACCAGTGTCGTCGCGACGCGCCGCGGTCCCGTGGCGCCCGGGTCCGGGACGCCCCGTCGTCGACTCTTGCGGCGGCGCTACCACCTTCGCGGAGACAGCTGAAACCTCGCTCGTCGACAGCACGAGTGGGGGACGTTCTGCCGCCTCGCCAGGCTCTTCGGCATCCGGCGCCTCGCCAGGCTCTTCGGCATCCGGCGCCTCGCCAGGCTGTTCGGCATCCGGCGCCTCGCCAGGCTCTTCGGCATCTGCCGCCTCGCCAGGCTGTTCGGCATCCGGCGCCTCGCCAGGCTCTTCGGCATCCGGCGCCTCGCCAGGCTCTTCGGCATCCGGCGCCTCGCCAGGCTCTTCGACGTCTGCCGCCTTGCGAGGCTCTTCGACATCTGCCGTCTTGCGAGGCTCTTCGACGTCTGCCGCCTCGCTCTGCGGCAGGACTAGGATTCCTGTCGTCCTCATGCCATCGGTGCACGAAGCCAGCGACGCTATGTCGGCTCCAGTCCCACCGATGCAGACGACTGCGTCGAGAGCACCCAGTGCCTTCGTCAGATGGACCGGAGGCACGAGCACGAGCACCAGCGCATCATCCGCGAGTGCCCTGAGTATCTTCGTGAATGCGTCCGCCTCGAAGACCTTGTCGACCGACAGCGGATGCGAACCTGCCGTGACCACGCTGACGCCCGGCGCGAGAGTGCGCCTGACAATGGCGGCGCGTGACACCCCGAACAGCACCGCGTCCACCAATCCCTCATCCGGGTCTTCGTCGAGCGCTTTTCCAAGGACGGGACTCTCCACGCTCGCGTCAACAAGGACCAGCATTCTTCCTCTGTCACCGAGCCATGCCGCGGCGTCCGCCGCGAGCCCGGCGGCTTCCGACATGTCCGTTCCGGAGATCCCGACCACACCCTTCACTAAATCCAGCGACCGCTCGAGATCCGGCATCCATCCCGCCAGCGCATCCCCGATCACCGGACGGACCAGCACCGGGTCACGGAGCTCACCGCTGCGCTCCACAGCCACACCGCCGGCGAGCACGCCGGACTCGCGCAAACGCTCGAACTCCTCACTGGCCGTTCCGGATAACGCTCTGAACTCCACGGCTATTTCTCCTCTAACGCTCTGAGCAAGGCCGCGACCACCGCGGCGTCCTGACTCTCGTGGACCGTTCTCAGGTCGATGACGATGCGGTCTTCGTGAGTCCGGGCCACGACGGCAGGCGACGCCGTGAGCATCGCCGACGTGACCGACCCCGCCGAAACACCGCGTTGCGGTTCTATCTGGACTCCCCTGCTGGGTATGACCCTCTCGGGAGCGGCGCCTCCGCCCACGAGTCCTTCCAGTTCCACTACCGACACCCGCACTCGGTCGCCCAGCGAGGACGCCAGGGACCCGGCCATCTTGTCGGACCTTCGTGCGAGCGAGTCGAGCGGCGCCATGATGGTCGACAGCACCGGGACCGCGGTCTCAGCATCGCCCATGAGATAGCTTCTCAGAGTCGCTGACAGCGCGGCA